>NZ_JACRWH010000006.1:0-54721 GCF_014306155.1 Holdemanella hominis
TCAATGACTTTTGTATAGTGTTACGAGTATCTTGTACTTTATTGTCTCTAAAATAAAACAGTTGATAATCGGTGATTGATTATCAACTATAAGCACGACTGCCTGTCGTACAGAAAAGCAGACATTTGCATGCCTGCTAATTTAACCCCTCAAATTGAAGCTTATAATATTTCGCATAAGTACCATTTAATTTCATCAATTCATCATGCGTTCCACGTTCATGCATACCTGTCGCATCAATTACGACAATCTCATCTGCATTACGAATCGTAGATAAACGATGGGCAATCGTAATACAAGTACGATTCTTGCTTAAATCTTCTAAACTTTTTTGAATGATTCTCTCACTCTCATTATCCAAGGCACTCGTAGCCTCATCTAAAATCAAGATTTTAGGATTTTTTAAGAATACACGTGCAATCGAGATACGTTGTTTTTGTCCACCAGATAAACGCGTTCCTCTTTCCCCACAGAACGTATTATATCCTTCTGGTAAAGACATAATAAAATCATGGATATTCGCCTTTTTAGCTGCCTTTACGATCTCTTCATGGCTTGCACCAGGTCTTCCATAAGCGATATTTTGTTCAATCGTTCCGGTAAACAAATATACATCTTGTTGTACTAAACCAATGTTTGAACGAAGAGATTTTAAAGTTACATCTTTAATATTTTGACCATCAATACGAATAGATCCATTTGTGACATCATAAAAGCGAGACAATAACGAACAAAGTGTAGTCTTACCAGAACCACTTGGTCCCACTAAAGCAATCTTTTCACCGGCCTTGATATGTAAATTTACATCATCAATAACCTTTTCATTCTCAGTATATTGGAAAGACACATGATCAAAATCAATATTTCCGGAAACATTTTCTAAATCCTTGGCATTTTTAGAATCTTGAATTTCAGGAACTTCATTCATAACCTCTTCAAAACGTCTAAATCCAGAGAATCCTTTTTGGAACATCTCCGTAAATTCAACCAAGACTTCAATTGGAGAAACAAAGACATTGATATATAAGGCAAACGTAGCTAACACAATTGGGTTTAAATCGCCATTAGCGATAAACAGCCCACCAAATATAATGATTGTGACATATAAAAGTCCTTGGAAGAAATTATTTCCACCTTGAAAAGTACCCATAACACGATAATTGTCTTTTTTAGATTCCAAGAATTCCATGTTTGAATGATTGAATTTATCAATTTCAATATCTTCATTCGCAAAAGACTGTACAACACGAATACCACCCAAAGAATCTTGAAGACTTGCATTCACACTACCAATCTTCTTTCTGTTTTCCATAAAGGTTCTTCGCATCTTTTTATTTTGAGAATAACTAAACACCATCATCACAACAGTCACAGCCAAAAGAATCAATGCCAATGGCCAATAAATCGTAGCCAAAATAATGAAAGATCCGACAATTTTGAATAATGAAATAAATAGGTTTTCAGGACCATGATGTGCAAACTCACAAATATCAAATAAGTCTGAAACAACACGAGACATCATAACCCCTGTATTGTGTTTATCATAATAGGAGAAAGATAAACGTTGATATTGATTGAATAAGTCTTGACGCATATCACTTTCCATGTTGGCTCCCATCACATGGCCTTGACAACTCACGTAATAACGACATAATGCTCGTATCACATACATAACGAACAAACCTATTCCTAATACGAAAACTCCTTTTAAAATTTCATTGGATGACTTCAAAAAAAATTGTCCTGTACAATAACTTAGAATCAAAGGAAATGATAGATCAACAATACACATGATAAGTGCACAAAATAGATCCATAAAGAAAATCCCTTTATATGGTTTATAATATTGTAAAAATCGTTTAAATGTACTCATATACACCCTCCTGATTTCTGTATTATACACAAAATTTATTGAATTTTCCAAAGTAATGCTAAAATAAAACAAGAATGAATTATGATTAAAATTTTATTTTTTGATATTGATGGCACACTTTTAGAACTTGGCAAGAAGGAAATGCACCAAGAACTAGTTGATGCATTAAACTTTGTTAAGTAAAAAGGCATCAAAATCATTTTAGCGACAGGAAGTCCACCTTTTGTCGTTCCTAAATTTCAAGGCATCGAATTTGATGGAGTACTTTCTTTTAATATCTCCTATTGTTTCACCAAAAATGAATTGATTTACAAGAATCCCATAGATAAGAAAGATATTGAAACATTCGTCAAAAACGCAAAAAGACTAAATAAAGCAGTTGCTCTAGCTGGAATCAATAAGATGGGATGTAATTTTGATGATGAAATCTTAGAAGAATATTTCATGATTGCCAACCAACATGTTCATGTACTTGATGAATTTAATAATTTTATGGAAGAAGAAATTTATCAAATGATGGTTGCCACTACAGAAGATCAAGATGAGTTGATTCTAGAAAACACAACTACATTAAAAGTGGCTCGCTGGTGGAATAGAGCTTGTGATATCATTCCTTGTAATGGTGGAAAAGATATAGGTATTCAAAAAATATTGGATTACTTCAATTTCAACAAAGAGGAAGCCACGGCCTTTGGCGATGGAGGAAACGATATTTCGATGTTGAAATATGTTGGTACCGGTGTTGCGATGGGTAATGCCAAAGACAATGTAAAAGCTGTAGCTGACTACATTACAGATTCTGTACAAGAAGATGGAATAGTCAGTGCACTAAAACATTTTGAAATTATATAGAAAAAGACAGCAGTTTTCTTGCTGTCTTTTTACGTATGTTCTATTCTTTTTCTTTTTTGCTCTCTTCAATCACTCTTGAAGCATAAGGTTCTGGCACTGGATCATATCGGTCCATTTCCATTGTATAAGTACCTAAACCAGTTGTCATACTTCTTAATTCAACACAATATCTAGACATATTTGCCATTGGAACTTGTGCATCAATTTCTTGATCTGAATCCACTGGAGTCATACCCATAATTGAACCTCTACGTTTATTCATATCACCAATTACAGCTCCTGTAAATTCATCTGGAACACGAATCTTAACATTCATGATTGGTTCTAATAAGATTGGACGAACTTTAGTCATCGCGTCTTTATAAGCTAAATGAGAAGCCATTTTAAATGCCATTTCACTTGAGTCAACATCATGATATTTACCATCTAATAATGTTGTCTTCACATTGACCATCTTATATCCTGCTAAAGGACCTTTTTGGCAGCATTCACGAAGTCCAGTTTCTACGGCCGGGAAATATTGTTTCGGAACAGCTCCACCAAATACTTTTTCTGCAAATACCATTTCTTCTTCATCTGGATTTGGACTAAATTCTACAAATACATGTCCAAATTGTCCATGTCCACCAGATTGTTTTTTATGACGACCTTCACCAACAGCTGTCTTTGTGATTGTTTCACGATATGTGATTTTTGGATCACTTAAAACAACTTCAGCTTTAAATTTAGAATTTAATTTATTTACAATGACATCTAAGTGTTGATCACCCACACCATAAATCACTGTTTCTTTTGTTTCTGGATTGTTTACAACTTTAAATGTTGGATCTTCTTCCTGTAAACGAGCAAGTCCATTTGATAAACGATCCTCGTCATTTTTAGTCTTAGGCACAACAGCTTGTCCATACATCGGTGTATCGAATGTGATTGGATCTGCCATCAACAATTTGCCTTTATCACACAATGTATCGTTTGTTCTAGTATTTTGTAGTTTTACTAAAGCACCAATATCTCCAGTAAACAATTTACCAGCTGCTGTCTGGTGTTTACCTTTAACGATATAGATTTGACTGATTTTTTCAGGTTTACCATTATTGGCATTCACAACTGTACTATCAGCTGCAAGTACACCACTCAATACTTTTACATAACTGATTCTTCCAACAAATGGGTCCATAATCGTTTTAAATACTTGTGCTGTTAAAACTTCTGTTTCACTTGTCAACAATTCAACTTTAACACCATTTGGAGTTGTAGCTGTGTACATACCTCTTTCTGAGTATGTTGGGAAATAATCAACGATTAAATCCATCAAACGTTGGATACCAATTGAATTGACTGCACTACCAGAATATACTGGACAAATTTCTCCATTACGTACACCAATACGCACACCACGTTTTAATTCTGCATCACTAAATTCTTCACCAGAGAAGAATTTTTCCATTAATTCATCATCGCCCATCGCAACCGCTTCGGCAATCTGATCTTTATAAAGAGCCACTTCTTCTTGCATAGATTCAGGCACTGGGCATGCTTTATCAGCTAATTCCGGACTATAATACCAGGCTTTATTTTTAATGATATTTACAGATCCGACGATTTTTCCATCTTCAACGATAGGAACCTCAAATGGAATAACACTCTTACCAAATTCTTCACGCAATGCTTGATAACTTGCATCAAAACTTGTGTGTTCTTCATCTAACTTATTGATAAAAAAAATTGTAGGCTTCTTTTCAGCTATAGCTTGTTTATAAGCCAATTTAGTTCCTGATTGTAAAGGATCTTTGGCATTAACTACGATTAAACTTGAATCACCTACCGCAAAACCACCTTGTTTTTCACCAACAAAGTCTAAATAGCCTGGTGTGTCAATGAAATTAATTTTACTATCTTCCCATTCAATTGGAACAATTGTTGTATAAACAGATAGTCCACGACGAATTTCTTCAACATCGAAATCGATCATTGAACTTCCTTCTGTTGTTTTACCAAAACGATCTGTTGCCTTTGTATAATATAACATAGCTTCTAGAACACTTGTTTTTCCAGCTCCACTATGTCCGATTACGCTTACGTTACGTACTTCAAAACTCTGATAATCTCTCATACGCTTAACCTCATCTTAAGATTGGCTCTAATTGAGCTCTACAATGTTCACGAACATAATCTAATGCAACATTACCTTGTTTATCTATCATATCTTTATCAGCGCCATATGCCAATAATTTTTCCACTAAACTTGGATATCCTCCATAAGCTGCACGCATCAATGCAGTTACACCATTATTATCAAATAAGTTTACATCTGCGTTTCTTTCAAGCAATAAGTGAATTGTGTCACGCTTAAACGCAATACAAGCTTCCATTAAAGCACTACGACCTACCTCATCTTGATCATTGATTTTTGCCCCAGCATCTAATAATACTTCAACACAACGATCTTGTCCTAATAAGCAAGCACGCATTAAAGCTGTACGTCCTCTGTCATCTTTGGCATTGACATCTGCACCTGCATCAATCAAAGCCTTTAAGATTGTTTTATTACCTTTTTTTGCAGCTGTCATTAAAGCTGTTTTCCCTTTATTATCTGAAATATTCACATCAGCCCCATTATCAAGTAAAACCTGCACAACATCTTTACGGTCACGCTTACTTGCACGCATCAATGCAGTACGGCCATCACCATTCTGGTAGTTTACGTCCGCTCCTGCTTTGATTTGAGAACAAACCATTGGGAAATCTCCATTCGCACATGCATCCCAAAATACCTTATTAAAATTCTGATCCATTTCAATCATCCTCCTCATCATTATTGCTCTTGAAATCACAGAAAAACTGGAATGATAGTTCACCCCAGTTTACATATGTACAAAGAAAAGATTGAAATTTTTATTTACTTTTACGCCTTGAACTTGATTCATCTCAATCACTCCTTTGTTTAACTGATTCCATTCTAACAAAGAAAATATTTAGTGCAAATCAAGTACCAACTTGGACAGAAAACCTACCAATTATGCCTTTTCACAAAATAATTCAATAGATTCATGAAGCGGACCTTCAATAAAAGCCACTAGAATTGGAGAAACTGGATTTGTTTTCATAAATACATTTTTAAGCTCCACACTCACTCTATAGCCAGCATTACGAACTTTTTCAACAAGTTCATCCACATGATCTGTCGCAAACGCAAAATCACGAATACATCCTTTCCCAACTGATTTTGTGCCATCCAAAAATATTTCAATACAACTATTAAAACAATCTAAATGAATGCCTGTATCCCACTTTCTCAATACGGGAAGTTCTAATAATTCATGATAGAAACAAATCATTTCATCATATTGTTCTTGGGTCTCACATTTAAATGCAACATGGTGAATTCCCTTAATCATGATTTCTTCTTTCTAACAAACTAAATGTCACTTGTCCTTTTTCTCTTTGGACATCCGTACAAACAACACGTACACGCATTCCCATTTGGAACACTTTACCATGTGTCTGTCCCTTTAAAGTCATTGTATCCTCATCATAATCGTAAAAGTCATTTGATAAAGTATGAACTGGAACAAGTCCTTCCACTGTATTATCCATTTCCACAAAGAAACCAAAACTCATCACACCAACAATTGTTCCTTCAAAAACTTGACCAATTCTTTTCTCCATGAACTGCGCCTTCTTATAGTCATTCACCATTCTTTCCATCATAATCGCATCTCTTTCTTTTTCAGAAATATGGAAAGCCTGTTTTTCGATTTTCTTTTCATCATTTGATGGTGTACGCTTTTGTTCATTAAAACAATATGCATGCAGCATACGGTGTACAACTAAGTCTGAATAACGACGAATTGGACTTGTAAAATGACAATACTCTTCAAGTGCCAAACCAAAATGTCCTAAACAATGCGCATCATAACGCGCCTTTTGCATAGAACGCAAAGCTACCATAGACAAGACTTCATATGAATTTTCATCTTGAATCGATTCTAAGAATTTTTGGATTTGGCTAGCATTTACTTCATCTGGATAGAAATCAAATGGAATACGTAAAGAATTCGCAACGGTACAGATTGTCGCCACTTTTTTAGGATCTGGATTTTCATGCACACGATACATGCTTGGAATTTTATTCACATGCATATGGTGAGCCACACAAACATTGGCTAAGATCATACATTCTTCAATCATTTGTTCGGCAAAGCCGCGCTCTAAAACTGTTACATCTACAGGATAACCATTTTTATCCATAATGATCTTTGCTTCTTTGGTATTAAAATCAATACATCCACGATTGTGTGACTGTTTCTTTAATAATTTAGCTAAAGATTCTAGAGTAAACAATAAATCTTTAACTTCTGAATACTCTTCCAGTATAGTTTCATCTGCAGCTAAACATGCGTTTACCTTTTTATATGTGCAGCGCTTATCGGAATGAATCACACTCGGGAAGACATTATATGTTAATAGATTTCCCCTCTCATCCACTTGCATAGCACAAGTAATCGTTAAACGGTCTACATTTGGATTTAATGAACAAATACCGTTACTCAAATCAAATGGAAGCATAGGCACAACTCGATCACAAACATATATAGAGTTTCCTCGTAAATAGGCTTCTTGATCAAGGGCACTATTTTCTTTTACATAATGTGAAACATCGGCAATATGTACATACAATAAATATCCCTTTTCATTTTTCACAATCGATATCGCATCATCAAAATCCTTGGCGTCATCCCCATCAATTGTGACAGTTAATAGATTTCTTAAATCTTTACGATTTTCAAGTTCATCCTTTTGTACTTTTGCCGGGGTTCTTTTACACTCCTTTACAATTTTCCCATTAAATACCTGACGAACTTGGTTGCTCGTAAGCATAGCACTAATATCTACGCCTGCATCGTCTGGATGTCCTAAGACTTGGATGATCCTTACTTCTAGAGGATCTGCATACTTCACAATTTGGCATACAACTTTTGTACGTTTTTTAAAACTAAATTCTTTTTCATTGACTACACGAATTGAACAGTGTAAATCTAAATCGCTATAGAAGAATGTTTTCTTCTTTTTAAGAATCATAACTCCTGTAATATTTGTCAATCCATGATTAAACACTTTGATTAAAGACGGTTCTGGCTTTAATCGCACTAAAACTTCATCTTTATCAAAGATCTTCATCTTTTTATTTTTCGGAACATACACCTTATTATTTTCATTAAATACAGCAATTTCATATCTGGAAATATCTTTTGCACTTCCAGCCATAAAATGTATATCATCAATCAAATATAGGCTTGTATGATCGTTATAAATCAATTTTTCATCTTCTAATTCATTTAAAGACTTCACCATTTCTGTAAATTCTTTACTTGATTTAGGTCTTACTATTTTTTCTAAATCGCGTATTTTACATTCTTTTTTTTCTTCTAGATATTGAATGATCTTTTCTTTCATTTTTTCCTCCTTTAAAACAGAAAAAAGACCTTAACGGTCTTTTAATTACACAATCTGCAATGCGATTACAATCGCAAAGAACAAAATTCCACAAAACAAAGTTAAACGAGAGATAACTTTTTCAGGACCTCTTTCTTTTTGTACCGCAAACAAGTTCAAATCTCCACTTCCTGTAAAGGCAGCAGACAACCCGTCTGATTTACCACTTTGTAATAATGTCAATATAATAATAACACCAGATAATGTCATTAAAACCACGTTTAATATATCTTTCATTTTTTCATCACACCTTCTACGATATTTCGATTATACCAATAATTCAATAAAAATACTAGTCAAAATTATAGTCTACTAAATCCATCAACGTATTCACTACATGAGTTGGATAAATTTTTAGTCGGTCAATATCTTCCTTGTTGTGAACCCCCGTCTGTACAAGCACCGTTTCAATATTTTGTTCATACCCAAGTTTAATATCCGTTTCTAGATTATCACCAATTAATACAATTTCATCTTCTTTTAAGCCAAAATATTCTAAACACAAATCAAGAATCGCTCGATTTGGCTTACCAATACGAGGGGATTTTTGATTAGCTGCATATTCAAACATATCTACGACACTGCCATTACCAACTTCAAATCCACCTGGTTTTGCTAAAATACGATCATTATTTGTACCAATAATTTTGGCTCCATTTAAAATCAAAGATAGAGCTTTTGAGTAAGATGCATATGTGGCATCTTTATCCAATCCTATAAAGACAAAATCTGGATTTTCATCATCAATAATAAAACCTTCTTGATTCAATGCATCTTTCATGCCTTGTTTTCCAATATAATAAGCTTTATTCCCTTCATAATGTTTCTTAACATATTGGCTAGCTGCCATGGCACTATTATAAAACATCTCTGGCTTAATATTTGTATATCCCATCTCTTCCATATGCTTTACATTTTCTTGTGGGGTACGCATCGAATTGTTTGTCAAAAAAATAAATGGAATGTCCATTTGGATACAATAATCTAAAAATTGATGAGCACTTTCAATAATCTGCGTCCCACGATACATTGTGCCATCTAAGTCAAATACTAAAGTTTTCATAATTCACCTAAAAAAAGAAAGTCTTAGTCGACTTTCTTTAAATCCATATATGGAATTTCTGTTGGTGTTTCACGACCAAATAAGATTAATAGAACTGTAGCTTCTTTCTTTTCTTCGTCCATAGCTTCAATAACACCTTCGGAGTTTTTGAAAGCTCCATTTGTGATTTCTACACGGTCTCCCACTTCAAAATCAACTTGAACATTTACATCCTGACGTCCTAGACGACGTAATACAGCATCAACTTCTTCTTGAGCTACTGGGAATGGTTTAGCACCCTTTCCGCTTGATCCAATAAATCCAGTTACACCTGGTGTATTACGTACAACATACCAAGCTTCATCTGTCATAATCATTTGCACTAATAAATAACCAGAGAATAAATTGTGTGTTTTTTCTACTGGTTTACCATTTTTATATTCAATTTCTTTTTCTTCAGCAACGACGATCTGGAACAAAGAATCTTCAAGACCCATAGTTTTTACACGACGTTCCAAGTTTTCTTTTACACGATTTTCTTGACCTGCATATGTATTTACTACATACCATTCTTTTTTTAACTCTGACATATTTTCCTCCCTATGCGCCAACGATCACTTTCACAAGACCGCTTGATAAAACCTCACAAACAAAGAAATACAAACCAAATAATACTGTAAATACGATTACCAAACCACTTGATGACATTAATTCTTTAAATGTTGGCCATTTAACAGTTTTTAATTCTTTGAACACTTTTGATGGTGAATATGTTCTTTCTTTTTTTTCTTTACTCATATGGATTCCTCACTTTGTTTCCTTATGCAAAGTATGCTTGCCACACTTTGGACAATACTTTTTAATTTCAAGACGTTGCGTGTTGGTCTTCTTATTCTTTGGGGTCGTATAATTTCTTGATAAACACTCTGTACACGTCAAAACAACTTTATCTGCCAATTCCTTCACGCTCCTTAACTCAATAAATGTACCATTTTATCCAGTCAACTGTCAATTGTCGTATACCACTTTTTTACCTTTTCAAACATAAAACTTACCTTTGAAGCACTTAAGCCAAGTTCTTCCGCTATATTTTTTAAAGTATAGCCCTCCATTCGATAGTCAATGATCTGTACATAATCTTTACCAAAAACACGGTTTATACGATTTTTTGTATATTCCCACATGAGTTTATCTAAAACAACATCATGAACTTCTAATGAATCGAACATGTTCACATCACCATAGTATAGTTTTGTATCCTCACGAATTCTTTGGTCTAAACTAATACAGGTTTGATTTGAGTAACACTGCTTTCTTATGCTATGACGCAAAATATCATAGGCCTTATTTTTAGTGCAACGCCTATAAAATCCTGAAAACGAAAGTGCACGATCCATTCGATATTCAAATATACAATGATACAACAATAAATCGGCATGACGATAGAATTCTTCTTTTTCGCAAAGAATTGTGTTTGTCTTTCGTACAAAGACATCCGCCCATATGTCCGTCACCATAGGTCTATAGTACTGAATCAAATTTTTCATTTCTGTAAAATCATTCATTTGAACCATGTATATACATTCATATATATTCATCTTTATCACCTAAATCCATTATAACGAGGCAATGTGAAAAAGACATTAAAAAAGCCGATTTTATAAAAAATCGACTTATTTGATTGGATTTCTTTGGTTGTATACCTCATACATCAAGACAGCTGCTGCAACACTCGCATTTAATGAAGTGATACTTCCGACCATTGGTAGATACACCATATAGTCACATTGTTTCTTTACAAGATTTGAAATACCCTGACCCTCAGATCCTATAACTAATACAGTTGGTGAATCATACATACCTTCACGATATTCTCTTGCATCCTTCATATCTGTACCAACAACCCAATATCCTTCTTGTTTCAAGTTTCTTAATGTCTGCGATAAATTCGTCACAATCGAAACAGGTACAGTATAAGCAGCTCCTGTACTTGCCTTAACAACCGTTGGAGTTAATCCACAACTATTGTGTTTCGTCAAGATGACACCATCAACACCCGTACAATCACAAGTTCTTAAAATAGCACCTACATTATGTGGATCTTGAACACCGTCCAAAGCCACTAATAAGCCAGGCTTTTTAGCTCGTCTAACTAATTCTTCAATACTATATGTTTCAATTTCACTTACTTTTACCGCAACTCCATTATGATGTGTCGAATTCGCAATTTTATCTAATTTTGCACGATTACAATACTCTACCTTTAAATTTGATTTTTGAATCGATTTTAAAAGCTTTGCGTCTTTCAATCCCTGAAGTACATATACTTTTTCGATTGAATCCGGATCATTTTGAAGTGTAGAATACACATTTTTTCCATATACGATCATAGACTGTCCCCTATATCAATTATTCTATCTAGACAAACCTTAAGTCTATCCTGATGTCCATATAAATATAAATATCCCAACATAGATTCTAATGCGGTTGCTTCTAAGTATGTTTTGTGTGTCGCATTTTTAGCCTTTGAATGAATCGTCGCATTTCTTCCACGTGCAAGAATCATTTTCTCATCCTCGGTAAAGAAATCTTCATCCATCATTGTATTCAACATAACAGATTGCCCTTTAGCACTACAAATTACAGCGTTTTTCTTCTGAAGAACATGGGCCTTGCGATACCCTAAACTTAGAAGGTGTTCGCGCACAGCCAAAGACATAACGGCATCACCAATCCATGCTAGACTTGTCGCATTTTCCGTTACAATTTCCATTACAGAATTCCTTTTTCAATCAATGCAGCACGAAGTGTATCCGCTGTTTCAAAATCTTTTTCTTTAACTGCACTTCTCCAGTTTTGATACATTTCTTTATCTTCTTCACTCATTGTAATCTTATCAAATTCAATACCTAAAATATAAAGCATCTTTTCTAATGTATGTACTAAAACAGCTAAATTTTCAACATCGATTTCTCTTTGACGAACCGCCTGATTGATTTTTTTAACGACTTCATAAACAACACTGATCGCATTAGGTGTATTTAAATCATCATTTAATGCATCAATAAATGAAGTATACGTTTCATCAAACGCAGTTGTTTCTTTAGCATTTGATAAAGCAAGTTTTACACAAGCCTGTTTATAAGCAGCTGCAATCTTATCTAATTCTTTCTTTGAAGTTGAAAATGCTTCTTCATTTAAGTTTAGTGGAGCGCGATAATGTGTAGAAATCATCAACCAACGAGTTAAGTTTCCTCCATGGTTTGCGATCAAGTCTTTAGCCCACCATACATTACCTAATGATTTTGACATCTTGATACCGTTGATATTGATCATACCATTGTGTACCCAGATATTTGCCAAGTGTGTATCGTTGCATACTTCACATTGGGCAATCTCATTTTCGTGGTGAGGAAATTTTAAATCTAAACCACCACCATGGATATCAATCAATGTTTTCTTAAATACATCCTGTATCATAACCACACATTCTGTATGCCATCCTGGACGTCCTTTTGACCAAGGTGAATCCCATTTAATTCCTTCCGTTGTCTCTTTCCATAAAGTAAAATCTAATGGATTCTCCTTCTTTTCATTTTCATCAATACGAGCACCAACCATTAGATCATCAATACTTTGATGAGACAGTTCTCCATATTTTTTATCACTATTAACTCGGAAATAAACATCGCCTCTCACTTGATAAGCTGAACCATTTTTAACCATCTTATCAATAAATTCGATAATACGATCCATTGTTTCTGTAACGCGAGGTGCATAGGCTGGAAGATCTGCATGTAAACCTTTACGTACATCGTTATAGGCAACAATAAATTTGTCAGTGATTTCCTTTTCAGTAACATTTTGTTCAATAGCCGTTTTAATGATCTTATCGTCTACATCTGTATAGTTTGAAGCAAAAGTCACTTCATAACCTTGTGCAGACAATGTTTTTTTTAATGTATCAAATACAACGATAGGACGAGCATTTCCAATATGTGGATAGTTATAGACCGTTGGTCCACATACGTACATGGAAATCTTTCCTGGTTCGATTGGTTTTAATTCTTCAATGGTTTGAGAATAACTATTATATAATTTCATAATAAAATGTCCTCCAATTCATATTTTTTATTATACAATACAAAACATGAAAAAAAAAGCTAACCAAATGGTCAGCCTACATGTAATTTAGTCATGATACGACGAATATCTTCTTCATATGGTGTACCTGCTAAATTTTCTAATGCAGGATTAAAGTATTCCATCATATGATCCACATCTTTTAAATAAGAATATTGAAGCCCAATTAAATATTGAATGGTTCCAACAGGGAATTTTTTATTGTTGTCTAGTTCTGACTTACCATCCCACATACCATTTAAAATTTCTTTACAGTCATCAATATATTTGGCTTCTTTCTTCATTAATATGCTGAATTGAATCTGCATATTCTTGAATGTCTTTTCATCAACATAGCTTTTTCCATAAGAAAGCATGCCCTCTGCTTTTTTGATTTTTCCTTTTTCTAAATAATAATAAAATCCACGAGTTGCGACACTAGCCTTTTGTTTATTTGAAATACGCATATTTTTCAACAATTCAAATTGTTCTTCGATTTTCGTATCATTTCTTTGTGCCAAATAGCCACTTAATCGCATATACTCACGGTTAAATGCCTGATATGAGAATTTACATATTCCTGTATCTAATGTTTTGTAGAATTCGTCATATTGTTCATTGTTCAATTGAACTAATAACTTCTTCCATACAACTTTTTTCATAATTATTGGCACTAAGATAAATACTAATGTCAATATAATTATGATCATTACATTCATTGTCTTACTATCCATTTTGTTCCTTATCCTTTTCTAATTCTAAAGTTAAATCACGAAACTGAGCTAATAAATCTTCGTCAATTCCATCTTTTCTTAATTTTTCCATGTAAACAGCATCTAAATCGTCTACATCTTTTGTTAAATCATCACGCTCAGAATCCGTCAAACGATGTCGAATACCCACCGCTAACACCTCACAATCTCTAAAGGTTAGAATACATGATTTATATATTTATTTCAAGGTTTTGATTTGCACTTTTTAGTAAAGTATACAAAAAAAAGGAACCCTATTGGATTCCTTTAAAAGTCTTACAATTATTAAGCTAATTCTGAGAAGTACTTAATTGTACGAACCATTTGGCTTGTGTAAGAGTTTTCGTTGTCGTACCAAGAAACAACTTGTACGTGAGTAGTTCCGTCACCTAATGAGTGAGCCATTGTTTGAGTTGCATCGAACAATGATCCGTAACGCATACCAATAATATCACTAGATACTAATTGTTCTTCAGTGTATCCAAACGATTCAGTTGTAGCAGCTTTCATAGCAGCGTTGATTTGATCAACAGTTACGTCACCTTCAACAACAGCTACTAAAATAGTAGTTGATCCTGTAGGAGTTGGAACACGTTGAGCAGATCCGATTAATTTTCCGTTTAATTCAGGGATAACTAATCCGATAGCTTTTGCAGCACCTGTTGAGTTAGGAACAATGTTAACTGCAGCAGCACGGCTACGACGTAAATCACCTTTACGTTGAGGTCCGTCTAATGTCATTTGGTCACCTGTGTAAGCGTGAACTGTAGTCATGATACCTGATTTAACTGGAGCTAATTGGTTCAAAGCGTTAGCCATTGGAGCTAAACAGTTTGTTGTACAAGAAGCTGCAGAAATTACTGTATCTTCTGGTTTTAATGTTTCGTGGTTTACATTGTAAACGATTGTTGGTAAGTCATTTCCTGCTGGAGCAGAGATAACAACTTTACGAGCACCTGCTTTAATGTGTGCTTCTGCTTTAGCTTTTGAAGTATAGAATCCTGTACATTCTAATACTACGTCAACGCCTAATTCACCCCAAGGTAATTTAGAAGCATCAGCTTCTGCGTAGATAGTGATTTCTTTTCCATCTACTGTAATTGAATTTTCACCAGCAACAACTGTGTCAGCCTTAGCGTAAGTTCCTTGAGTTGAATCATATTTCAACAAGTGAGCTAACATCTTAGGGCTAGTCAAGTCATTGATAGCTACTACTTCGTAGCCTTCAGCACCAAACATTTGACGGAATGCCAAACGTCCGATACGTCCAAAACCGTTAATCGCAACTTTTACTGTCATGTCAGTAAATCCTCCTTTAAATACCATTGTTATTATAAAAGCCTACTGTTGATTTGTCAATTCTCTAACAAGTAAAACTTTTTACAACTAACAACACTTATATATTAGACTATTTACAATTCATTCTCAAGCATTTTCACACTTTTTACATAACCTTAATTGTGCTATTATATTCAAAAGGAGGAATTAAAAATGAACCAAAGTTTAATCCTAGATTTACTAGAAAATAATGCTCGTCTAACTTCACAAGATCTAGCGGATATTTTGAATGAAGATGAAGCAAGTATAAAATCAGAGATTCAATCTTTAGAAAAAAACAAAATTATTTGTGGCTATCACACAATTATCAACTACAATAAAGCGTTAAAAGATCAAAAAGTTTTAGCATATATTGAAGTAAGTTGTACACCTACAAGAAATAGAGGCTATGACAAGACAGCAGCATTGATTGCCAACTATCCAGAAGTAGATACAATGTATCTATTAAGTGGAGATTGTGATTTCTTATGTTTAGTACAAGGTAAAACCATGTTTGAAGTGGCTCGCTTTGTTTCAGATAAGATTGCCTGTGTTGAAGATGTTCGTTCCACAAAGACATTATTTGTCTTAAAACAATATAAGCAAAGTGGTATTGTCATGATTGACAAACCAGAAGATAAAGAATCAAGATTGGTTGTGACTCCATAATGAAGAGTTTATCTACAAAAGCAACATCTATCAATCCAAGTGGAATCCGTAAATTCTTTGATTTAGCAAACACAATGGAAGGCGTTATCTCTTTAGGTGTTGGTGAACCCGATTTCGCTACGCCATGGCACATTTGTGAAAACGCGATTCACTACATGAGCACTGGACATACTCACTATACAGCCAATCGTGGATTGTTGGAGCTTCGTGAAGAAATCTGTAAATTCCATAAGGAACATTACAATCAAACATATGATCCTGAAAATGAAGTTATTGTCACAATTGGTGGTAGTGAAGCCATTGACTTATGTATGCGTGCCCTGTTGAATCCTGGCGATGAAGTTATTGTATTAGACCCTAACTACGTTGCTTATGCACCAAGTGTTACACTAAGTGATGGTGTTGTTGTCCCTTTACAGTTAAAAGAAGAAAATGACTTTAAAATTTTTCCAGAAGATTTAAAGAAAGTCATCACACCAAAGACAAAAGCGATGATCATCAATTATCCTAGCAACCCTACAGGTGGTGTCATGACAAAAGAGGACTACGCAAAAATTGTTGATATCATCAAAGAATCAGGTATATATGTTGTGAGTGATGAAATCTATGCCGAACTAAGCTTTGATCAGCCTTTTGCATCATTAGCCCAATTTGACGAAATCAAATCTCAAATTATTGTCGTAAATGGTTTTTCTAAAGCATATGCGATGACAGGATGGCGTCTAGGCTATTGTATGGCCAACAAAGAACTTTCTTCTGTTATGAATAAGATTCACCAATATGTGATCATGTCAGCTCCTGTTATGTCTCAATACGCAGGTATCGAAGCCATTAAAAACGGCTATGATGATGTATTGATGATGAAAGATGATTATCTAAAAAGAAGAAACTTCTTAGTCAACAGACTCAATCGTATGGGACTAAAGACAAATATGCCTCATGGTACATTCTATGTATTCTGTAATATTCAATCGACAGGCCTTGATTCCGAAACATTCTGCGAAAGATTACTACAAGAACAAAAAGTTGCCTGTGTTCCAGGAAACGCCTTTGGTCCAAGTGGTGAAGGATACATTCGTATCTCTTATGCATATAGCATAGATCACATTAAAGAAGCTGTTGTTCGCTTAGAACAATTCTTGAAGGATTTAGACAAATCAGTCTAGATCTTTTTTTCAAATAAACAGAAAAAAGGATGCCATTTTGACATCCTTTAATACTACTTGGCAATCAAATCATCCATTGCCTGTTGGAAATGAACCGTTTTGTTGTGAGCATCCTCTTTTGAAGCTCCCTTGATACAATAGTAGAATTTACATTTTGGTTCTGTTCCACTAGGACGTACCGCAATCCAGCTTCCATCTTCAAGATAGTATTTTAATACATCCGATTTAGTGAATCCAGTAAGTTCAGTTACTGTATCCCCTTCTTTGATTACACATTCTTTATAGTCTTCACTACGAACCACTTTTGTGCCACCAATTTGTGTTGGAGCCTCTTTTCTTAAGTTAGCTAAGATTTCTTTAATACGCTTAGCACCAGCTTCACCAGCTAATGATAACGCAACTTGACTTTCTTCATATGTACCATGACGGTCATACAAGCTATCTAATACATCAACTAAATCTTTACCTTGTTCTTTGTAGAATGCACAAGCTTCTGCCAGCATTAAACAAGCTTGAGGAGCATCTTTATCACGTACGAAAGGTTTAATTAATGAACCATAGCTTTCTTCATATCCAAATACATAGTTCTTTTCGTGCGTTTTTTCATATTTCGCAACTTTTTCACCAATGAATTTGAATCCAGTTAAAGTTTTTTCTGTTGTAACACCATAATCAGAAGCTACTTTTTCTCCTAGATCACTTGTAACAACCGTATTGAACATTACAGGATTTTCGGGCATTTTACCTTGTTTTTGAAGTTGTGAACAAATATATTCAATTTCAACAGAACCAGATTGGTTTCCTGTTAATACAACATATTCACCATTGTGCAAGACTCCAACTCCCATACGGTCAGCATCTGGGTCACAAACTAAAATTAAGTCTGCTTGATTTTCTTTTGCGTATTTTAATGACAATTCATAAGCACCTGCTTGTTCTGGGTTTGGTGTAGGTGTATTTGAGAAATCAGGATCTGGACTACATTGCTCTACAACTGGAATGCAAGTATATCCTGCACGTTTATAAACTTCTTGAACAGGAATATTAGCAGTTCCATGTTCTGGTGAAAATACGATTTTAATATCTTTTTTAACTTCAGGATTCAATTGGATACTTAATACATTTTTGTAATATTCTTCATCCACATCTTTACCAATAACTGTAATTAATTTCTTTTGTTCTTCTGTACAGTTTGCATCAATTGCCAATTCATCTTCAATTGCGTTAACCTTATCAATAACCTGACTAGCCAAACATGGAATCAACTGACATCCTTTATCATCATACAATTTATATCCATTGTATTCTTTAGGGTTGTGACTGGCAGTAATCATAATGCCACCAAAGCAATTTAAGTGACGTACTGCAAAACTCAATTCTGGAGTTGGACGTAATGATTCAAACACATATGATTTAATGTTGTTTTTTGCTAATAAGTCAGCACAATCAAACGCAAACTCTTTTGACATGTGACGGTTATCATAACCAATCGCAATACCAGCTTTACCACCATTATTTTCATTTATGTAATTTGCGTATCCTTGAGTTGCCTTACGAATTGTATGAATATTAATTCGGTTTGTTCCCGGACCTAAAAGACCACGCATACCTGCTGTACCAAACTCAATTGTTGTATAGAATGCATCATTTTTTTCTTCTGCATTCATTGCTTCTAAAACAGGTTTGTATTGAGGGGCTAAATTTTCATGGTTTAACCATTTTGAATATCTTTCTTCAACAATAGACATTATTTATTCTCCTTCTTTTCTAACTTTGAAATAAAAAAGTCTCATAAAACTATGAGACTTTCTTTAATTAAGCAATGATCTTTTGAGCACGCAATACTTCTTCGATTGCAGCTACAGCAGCATCTTCATCTTCGCCTGAGCAGCTAATTGTGATTTCTGACTGTGTAGGAATTCCTAAAGACATAACTCCCATGATAGATTTCATGTTTACTTCACGTCCTTTGAAAGCTACATTGATTTCACTTTTAAATTTACTAGCAGCGTTAACAGCTACAGTTGCTGGACGTGCGTGAAGACCTACTGGATCTACTACAGTTACAGTTACTTGTTTCATAATTATCCTCCTAAATCAAATCTAAATGTATTTTATGACATTTTGCCAAAGAAAACAATACCTAAACGAATTTTTCTGATTCCGCTTCCATAATCGGTATATTTAAATCTTGCAACATTTGTGCAAAGACACCACTACCAGTTACTAGATTACCTGTAAAAGTCCCATCATAAATAACAGAATATCCACAACTAGGTGATCTTCTTTGTAAAATCGCAATATCTACTTGTTTTTCTTTCGCTATATTCAGAGCAATTTCTGCCCCTTTGATAAACTGTTTTGTACAATCATTTCCCTCTTTATCCAAAATTCTATCTCCTACTTTTTCACAAGGAATACGAGGACAACAAAGTCCTCCAAGCATCTCTGGACATACAGGAATTACTTCATGATCTTTTAAAAGCTCTACAATTTTTTTATTTAAATTGTTTTTTCCGTTATACTTACAGTTATATCCTAATAAACATGCGCTAACAAGAATTCTCATTAGTCAACTAATTCATCATACAACAAAGAATATGTTTTAGCACTTTGTTGCCATGACACATCTGTATTCAATGCATTTCTTTGTAACATTTCCCAATCCTCTTTACGATTGTAATAAACGTCACAAGCATAATATAAAGTATGAATCAATTCATTCGAATCGTAGTTTTCAAAACTAAATCCATTTCCTGATTTTTCATATTCATTGTATGCATCAACCGTATCTTTTAAACCACCCGTTTCACGAACAAGAGGTAAAGTACCATAACGCATAGAACACAATTGTGAAATTCCACATGGTTCAAATAAACTAGGCATCAAGAACAAATCACTTGCCGCATAGATACGGTGTGCCAAGCTTTCATTGTATCCATAATAGAAACAAATCTTTCCTTTATTTCCATCTTCAAGTTCATGGAACTTGTTTTCAATTTGACTTTCACCACTACCCAAAATAACCAATTGGATTGGAGCTGCACACAATGCGTCTAATTGTTCCATCAATAGATAGAATCCTTTTTGCCAAGTCAAACGAGAAACAACACCTACCATCATAACATCAGGATTCTTTTCTAATCCTAGTTCTTCTTGTAGAGCCATTTTTGCCTTTTTCTTTTGAGCCGCAATATTCACTTTATTAAAGTGATATGGAATTTCTGGATCTGTGTTAGGGTTCCATAACTCGATATCAATACCGTTTACAATACCCCATAGATCATATTTACGCATATTCAATACAGCTTCTAAGTGTTCACCATATTGAGGCGATAAAATTTCTTGTGCATAAGTTGGTGATACAGTTGTAACTTTGTCCGCATATAAAATACCAGACTTCATAAATGAAATACCACCATCAAAACGTACATTACCATTGTCTAACAAATAGTATGGTAATCCTAAACAACTATCTAGCATTTCAGGGCCGAAATTTCCTTGATAAGCCAAGTTGTGGATTGTATACACAAAACGAATTGCACCATATCTAGGATCTGCATCGTGAGTTTCTTTAACCATACAAGGAATCATACCTGTATGCCAGTCGTGGCAATGGATAATATTTGGCCAGTAATTCAACTGGTTCAACATTTCAATAACAGCCTTTTGGAAATAACCAAAACGCTCACCATCATCTTGATAACCGTATAATGAATCTCTTTCAAAGTAACCTTGATGTTGAATGAAGAAGAAACATACATTATCTACTACTTTTGAGAATACACGTACGGGTACTTCATGATAATTAATTGAAACTGAATATTCACAATCAAAATGAAGTTCATTATAGTATTTTTCACTAATTTTCTTATATAAAGGCATGACAACCTTTACTTCATGTCCTCTTTCAGTAAGTGCCTTTGGCAAAGAACCAATTACATCGGCAAGTCCACCTGTCTTAATGAATGGTAATCCTTCCCCAGCAACCATCAAAATTGATGCCATTAAACGTTCTCCCTTCTACCAATATACAAAGGTTGTTCTTCTAACCCTGCTAAATCTTTTTTCTTTGCGATTCTAGAATGTTTATCTACAATCACATTCTTTAAGTGAGCACCATCTGCAATTTCTACATCTGGCATAATGATGCAATTTTCGATCAATGCATCTTTTCCAATTTTACAAGAACGACCAACAATAGAATTCTTAACTACACCACTGATTTCACAACCATTCGAAATCAATGAACCTGTTGCAGTACCACCATTCAAATAAATGGCTGGAGCTGAATCGCTTGTACGAGTATATACAGGCCATTCTGGATCTGCGATATCTTTCATTTTTTCTTCCGTTAAGAATTGCATATTACTTTCATAATAGGATTTCAAATCATTAATTACATAAATGTGTCCACGATAATTCAATCCACGGATATCCATATCTACACATTTATCATTTAAGATATCTTTAAACCAATACATTGAACTTGTTTCTTGCGCTTCTTCAACTAATGTTTTAAAAATTTCTTTTGACATGATGTAAGTCTGTAAAGATAAATATCTAGATTTATAGTTACCTAAGTTTTGATCAATACTTAATACACCACGTTGTTTATTCATTTGAAGTACATCACATCCAATGTAGTTTTCTTTTGCGTTATCTACATGTTGATACAACACTGATACTTCAGCACCACTTTCGATATGTTGTTTCAACAATTCTTCATAGTTTCCTTTATAAAGCATATTAACAGGAGCAATCACAACATAATCATTGTGGTTTTCCATAACTGTATGAATGTTTTCTGCATAACATGAAATATCTGTGGTAAAATGTGAAGTTCCACCTTCAGAATATACAGGCACTAAAGATAAGTGTCCATGTTTAGAGTTGATATTATAGTGACGACCAGTACCAATGTGATCAATTAAAGAACGAGGATTTCCATTTACATATATTTGAATATCATCAATTCCTGAATTTGACATATTTGAAATCGCAAAGTCAACTAAACGATAACGTCCTAAAAAACTGAATCCAGCGATTGGACGATATTTTTGCATACCTTCTACATATACAGAAGAATCATTGTAAGTAATTATTCCTAAAGCGTTACACATAATTATTCACCCTTCTTTACTCTCTTAGAAATCAATTCGATTTCATCACTGTCTGGACTACCAACAACAGCACCATCATCAATCTTCACACCATCAGCAACGATAGCACGATAGATTTTTGCACCTTTACCAACTTTAACATTTGGCATTAACACAGCTTGAGATACATATGCATCTTCATCAATTTCAACATTATTGAATAATACTGAATCTACTGCTTCACCACGAATGATAGCTCCCTGGTTGATATAGCAATGTTCAACTTTTCCAGTTGGACCTACATAGTGAGGTAAAGTTGGAATATCTTCTGTATAGATTTTCCAGTTTGGATCATCTAAATTCAATTCATTGTTTTTATTTAATAAGTCCATATTTGCTTCCCACAATGAATCGATTGTTCCAACATCTTTCCAATATCCTTCAAACTTATAAGCATACAAACGTTTATTTGCGTTTAAGAAGTTAGGAATAATATCTTTACCAAAGTCATGGTGACTACCTTCTGCAGTCATATCTGAAATCAATTCTTTGCGTAATTGTTTCCAGTTAAAGATATAAATACCCATACTAGCTAAATTGCTCTTTGGATGTTCTGGTTTTTCCTCGAATTCAACAATTCTTCCTTCATCATCTGTATTCATAATACCGAAACGGCTAGCTTCCTTAATTGGCACTGGAAGTACCGCAATTGTACAATCGGCATTATTTGCCTTGTGACAAGATAACATATCCGCATAATCCATCTTATAGATGTGGTCGCCTGAAAGAATTAAAACGTATTCAGGATCAAACTTATCAATAAAGTCAATGTTTTGTGTGATGGCATCTGCTGTTCCTTGATAGACGTCAAATTTTGTACCATCCTTTTCACGTGGTGGCAAAACATAAACACCACTTCCACGTGCATCAAGTCCCCATCTTTGACCAGCACCAGCGTATGCGTTTAATTCTACTGATTCATACTGTGTTAAAACGCCTACAACGTTGATATCTGAATTTGCACAGTTACTTAGTGGGAAATCAATAATACGATATTTTCCTCCGAAATAAACAGCCGGTTTCGCATTCTTTTTAGTTAGTTCCAAAAGACGTGTTCCACGGCCACCCGCTAAAATCATGGCGAGCATATTATTCTGTTTCATAATCATCCTCCTAATAATACTCTTTATATAACTAAAGTATATCACTTTTTCAAATAAAATCTACTCGTTCCCTTAAATTTGTATGCGTTTTCAAAATGCTGCAAAAAAAAGACAAATCATTCTCTGACTTGTCTTTGCAAAGCATAAATTGATTCGTTTTGATTTGCGATATAAGATATAGCACATACAATAAAGAAGAACGGAAAATACTGATATCCAAAAACTTCCATGCCTATCGCAATAGGCGCTAAAAATGTATTTGTGGCAGCTCCAAACACACCACTATACCCTAGTGCAGCTACAAACAATGGATCTAAACCAAATACAGGTGCAATTATAACCCCGAGACTCGATCCAATCGCAAATAATGGCGTAACTTCTCCACCTTGGAATCCTGCAGATAAAGTTAAAATCGTTAAGACAAGCTTTAGGATCCAGTCATATCCATAAATCTTTTCCGATGTAAAAGATGCTACAATCAAGTTTTCACCCACACCTGAATAACGACATTGGCCAAACATAAACAACATAAACGCCACGAAAACACCCATCATAAAAATACGTTTATAGGGATTTGTGATTTTATTTGTGACAAAAGCTTTTGTGTGTTTCAAAAAAAACGCAAATAAACCACCTATCATGCCGAATAAAATACCTAACACCAATAATTTTATAGATAATTCCATATTTGGCTCAGCAACATTTCCTATCTTAAAAGTACTCTTGTGTAATCCAAATAAGCTAGAAACATAAGTTGCCGTAAAACTAGCCGGAATTGCACAAGACATAGCTCGATATTTCAAAGTTCCAGCCACTAAAACTTCTAAGGCAAAGAAAATTGCCGTAATTGGCGTACCAAACAATCCGGCAAAACCAGCTGCCATACCTGCAACCATAAAGATAACACCACTGTTTTTAAAGCGGAAATACTTACCAAAATAATGCGATACGGTAGCTCCAATCTGCATCGCAACACCTTCTCTACCCGCACTACCACCAAAGAAATGGGTAATCCATGTCGACACGACCATAAACGGTGCCATACGAAGTGGAATCCAATCACTCTTTCCTTGATCAACCTCAAAAACAAGTCCCATACCTTTTCTAGATATTCTTCCCCAATGATCAAATAAGAACACAATAGCTAATCCTGCAAAAGGAAGTCCAAGCAACATAATGCATCCCATATGCTCTCTAAAATTCAAGATCCATTCTAATCCTTTACCAAAAATGACTTCACAGATCGCAACAATAGCACCAATAAAAATACCACAAAAACACTTTAAAACAATTTCATCATAAACTTTAAACGATTCTCTCAACTTTTCTTTATACATGTGATTATTATAGAAAAACAGATTGTTTATTTCAACAATCTGTCTTTATTTTCACATTTTAATTACAATTCTATTTCATTTTTCCACAAACCATGCAAGTTACAATACTCATACACAGTTACTTTACCTGTTCGTCCTTTCGAATCAAAAACATATTCTGGTTTCATTCCTGGGACTAAACCTGCACGATCCACAGTTCCATCACTATATTCAACCCAAATATTAGTGATATAGTGTGCCTCTAACATAGGATGTTCAACACTTCCAACTACAACTTTAAGTTTGTTATCTTCTACACTTACTTGTGGAACATGTTTTTCTTGTGCTGCATCCACTTCACCAGCTTTTAATTCACGATATCCACTAGGAACTACATCCACCAACAATCCTTCAACAACGCTACCAGTTTCTAAATTCTTATAGATTTTCATAAGTATTCCTCCTGTTCTTCTATTGACATTATGACACGCATCATTAAAATATTCTATTGATATGCTCATAAAAAATTTAAATGAAAACTACATGCAATATACAGCAACTTCTCAAGAGATTTTTGAGACTTTTTGTATTTCAAAAAACCATAAAAAACATTTAAAAATAGATGAAAACAATAAAACTATCTACTTTAACTATCCTGAAAAAGAAGTTGAAATCAACTATGAGCCTGTAAACATTTTATATGAAGATGCTTTTTTAATAGCAGCCTTTAAACCTCCATTTTTATTAGTACACGATGATGGAAACAGCCAAGATACTTTACAAGCTCGTATTAACGGGTATCTGCAATTAAATGGAAATAAATATCCGGCTCAAGCCATTCATCGTATTGATTATGAAACGAGTGGTTTAGTCTTATTTTGTAAGCATCCATTCTTCCAGGCATATTGTGACAAAAACATGGAAGAGCATCACATTAAAAAAGACTATATTGCCTTAGTTCAAGGTCACACGAATTATAAAAACAAAAAGATTGTTTCAAATATCGCAAGAGATCGTCATAATGCCAAGAAAATGTTCATCCATCCAAATGGAAAAGAAAGTATTTCAATATTTAACACACTTAAAAACTATAAAGATTATTCGCTGATTCAAGTAACGATTCTAACGGGAAGAAAACATCAAATCCGTGTTCAATGTGCTTCTTTGAAGCATCCCATTTTAAATGATTCCTTATATGGAGGTAAAAGAATTGATAATACGGGACTCTTACTTCAAAGTCATCATATTCAATTTAATGACATTGATGTAATTTGTCCTCAAGAAAAAAGATTTATTAGAAAATAAAAAATTGTATATCCTTTCAGATAAGCGATCCAGACACCTATTGATAAACAGGATAAATACGGAAGAATATGCTTTTTTTTATATAAAATCCACAAAAAGCCTAGTAAAACACTAATATATAAAGCCACGAGCATTCTTTCCATTCCTAAATAAAAGCCAAAAAAAGTTAAAAAACATACATCGGCACTGCCTATCCATTCAGTTCTAATAATTTTAATGGTTCCACTGACCAATAGAAAAACAAGACTTGTACATACTCGATTGAATAATGGCACATAATTAGAACAAAAACATAAAAGAAGTATAGATGGAAAAATCCAGTACTTTTCAATATACATTGTTGCATAGTCCTTTTTCGCCAAAAAGTATAAAAAGAGTACAACATACAAAGTCGATAATTGAAATGGTTTGATCAAAAAAGTAATGATAAGCACAAAAAAAAGAGTCTTCATACTTTAAGTATAAAGACCCAATGTGAAAATATTATTAACAATTTGCAGTTTGTACAAAATCTGCATCGTTAGGTTTCTTTTTGTATACAATTTTCAATAAGATTGGTGTAATAACCGTTGTGAATACGACACACAATAATACTGGAGTCACAAAGACTTCTGGTAAGATTCCTAATGCCATACCTTTATTTGCGACAATCAAGGCAACTTCTCCACGACTAATCATACCGCATCCAATTCGGATAGCTTGTGTAGGTGTATATTTACATACAATAGCACCCAAACCACATCCAATAATTTTTGTCAAAACAGATATGATACATAAAACAATTACTAATTCGATAAGTTCAGCACTCCATGTAATTGGTGAAAGCTTTAATCCAATACTCGCAAAGAATACAGGTGTAATCAACATATAAGATAATGTTGAAATACGTTTAGTGACATAATCACATTGTCGTGTACCCGAAAGAATCAAACCTGCCACAAAACTTCCTGTGATATCCGCTACACCAAAGAATGCTTCTGAACAGAATGCCATGATCAATGCGAACGCAAATGATACAATTGAATATCTTTGTAGTCCACCGCATGAATCATGTTCAAACCACCATGAAAATACTTTGTGTAAAATCACCCCAACAACAACGGCAAACACAAAGAATAGTAAAATTTTAAACATGACAGCGCCGATGTTCACTGAACTGTCAGCCATTCCTGTTACTAATGTCAAACAAACAATACCTAAAACATCATCAATTACAGCTGCAGCTAAAATCGCATTTCCACTTTCTGTAGACATACAACCCATTTCTTTCAATGTTTCTACCGTAATACCAACACTTGTAGCTGTTAAAATAACACCTAAGAATAGGTTGTGTAACCAAGCGTCTGGCCCAACATTATAGAATCCACCAACTACATATCCAACAGCTAATGGAACTAATACACCCAGTGTTGCGATGATAAAAGCTTTTAACCCAGCCTTTTTTAAATCTGTAATACTTGTTTCTAGACCAGCCGCAAACATTAAGACAATAACACCAATTTCTGATAAAGATTCAATCAATTTACTTGGCCCAACTATATTTAACACCGCAGGCCCTAAAACAATACCTGCGATCAATGCACCTACTACAGATGGCATACGTAAACGACGAGAAAAAAGTCCAAAGGCTTTTGTCATTAATAAAATTAAGGCAATATCTAATAGATATCGATATTCTTGCATATTCATACCTCCTACTATGCTCTTGGAAGTTCAAACACCGTTTGTTGAAGTGGCAAATCTACATCATGAAACTCCAACCGATATGCCATCAATTTTATCGGCCTTTTCTTTCCATGATATCCATATTTGACGTCACCCAACAAAGGATGCTTTATATGCCCCATCAGGGCACGAATCTGATGAAATCTTCCTGTATGAAGTGTAATTGCACATATTGAATTCTCGCCATCATTTCTTTCAACATGCACATCCATCAATGCTTTTTGATAGCCCTCTAATTTTTTATCACTTACTTTCGCAACAGTATTTTCTTTACGAATGTAATAGCACATACTAAAATCTTTTTCTTTAAAAGTACCAGTAACATATGCCCGATACATCTTCTGGATTTTACGATTTGCGATTGCTTCGTTTACTTTTCTTAAAGCATTCGCATTCTTTGCAGCAATCACTAGACCTGTCGTATTTCGATCCAGTCTATGACAAATACTTGGAGCAAAAGAATGTTCCTTATTTGGATCATACTCGTTTTTTTCCATTAAGTATGCTTGTACACGATTTACCAAACAATCTTGAGTTTTGCTTTGATCACTCTGTGACAATAAGCCATATGGTTTATTCGCAATCAAGATATTTTCATCTTCATAAATAACATCCAACTGTGATGATATATATTGCGTATCTACTTGTTTCTCTTCTAAAACATCCGGAGGTAAAAACAATAAAATACTATCATTTTCCTGAATTTTCTGATCAAAAGTACAACGTTTACGATTCACTTTTATTTTCTTATTTCGAATCGCCTTATACATCATTGATTTGCTCAATTTTGGAAAAGTCTTCATCAAAAACTTATCCAGTCTTTGATTTGCATCATTTGAATTGATTCTAATCTCTTTCATAAATTAAATCCAAACTTTCCATTAAACTGTCCATAACTGGTACATTTACACTTTCTAAAGTTGCTCGATTTTGATGCCCAGTAGTCACCAAGATACATTTAGCACCAATACTTTTTGCAACTTCATAATCATGAACGCTATCTCCTACAAAATAAATTTCATCATCTTGGCTGCATGTTTGTTTAAACGCATGAGCTAATTCCACTTTACTTTTTGCATAGATGTCATTGATTCCGTATATCGAATCGAATAAATCATCTACATGCAAGGTTTCCATTTGTTTAAGAAGATAATCCATTTTACTTGCAGAAAGCACGGTTTGCGAAAAGCCAAGATTCTTTGCCTTATTCACAACATCCAATACATCTGAATGTAAGTTACAAGCATAGCTTTTTTCTTGATAATCCTCCATATATTCGTGAGCCAACATGGAAAAAGGTATTTTGTCAAAATCAAAGCCTACCCTTTTATAATAATCTTCTATTGGAAAAGTAAATACTTCACGATATTGACTTAGAGTATCCAAAGGTTTCAAATCATGACTGACTAAAAGACGGTTGATACAAGAAAAACATAAGTCAACATCATTCAATAAAGTTCCATTCCAATCCCATACAATTTTTACCAAACAATTCACCCCGCACGGTATTATATCACTATTAGAAAAAAATAATAACATTTTATACTAATTAAAACTTTCACAAATGTAGTTTTTACTATATAATATTATATGAGTATATATGAGGAATTGAATTAGGAGGAAATATGAGAGGAATTTATAACTCAGTAACTGACCTTCGTCGTCAGGTCTTTACTGCCATCGCTTCAATGGCGTACGATGACAATACAGATTATTCTAAGCGTATGGAAGAAATCCCATATGAAATCTTACCTGGTACAAAAGCAAAATATCGTGATAGTATTTTTCTAGAACGTGCAATTATCGGGGAAAGATTGCGTTTGGGTATGGGCTTGCCTGTTCGTGATATTACTGAATATACAAACATTTCAGATGGAATTGAAGAAAGTACAATTGCGAAAAAATATTATGATGATCCCCTTATCAATATTATCAAGTTCGCATGTAATGCGTGTCCAGAAAAGAAAGTATTTGTAACAAACGCTTG
The DNA here is from genome assembly GCF_014306155.1 of Holdemanella hominis. Classification (NCBI taxonomy): domain Bacteria; kingdom Bacillati; phylum Bacillota; class Erysipelotrichia; order Erysipelotrichales; family Erysipelotrichaceae; genus Holdemanella; species Holdemanella hominis. The sequence goes on from NZ_JACRWH010000006.1 coordinate 29,888, forward strand.
TCAAGGATGTTTATCACACCAATGTACAGAAGTTTGTCCAAAAGATGCGATTCATATCGTAAATGGTAAAAGCTGTATTGATCAAGAAAAATGTATTAAGTGTGGACGTTGTATGGATGCATGTCCTTATCACGCAATCACTAAATTAGAACGTCCATGTGCTGCAAGCTGTGGAATGGACGCAATCAAATCCGATGCAGATGGAAAAGCAGAAATCGATTACGATAAATGCGTTAGCTGCGGAATGTGTCTAGTTAACTGTCCATTTGGAGCTATTGTAGATAAAGGACAAATTTTCCAAACAATCTATGCCATGAAAGAAGGCTATGACGTCATTGCAGCTGTTGCCCCTGCTTTCGTTGGTCAATTTGGTCCAGCCGTAACGCCAGACAAAGTAAAAGCAGCATTAAAAGCTGTAGGTTTTGCGGATGTTGTGGAAGTTGCGATTGGTGCTGACTTATGTACAATTGAAGAAGCTGAAGACTTCTTAGATAAAGTTCCTGAAAAACAACCATTTATGGCTACAAGTTGCTGTCCTGCATGGTCCGTTATGGCGAAGAAAAACTTCCCTGACTTTGCACCATACATTTCAATGGCATTAACTCCAATGGTATTAACGGGTCGTTTAATCAAAAAAGAAAAGCCAAACGCCAAAGTTGTATTCATCGGTCCTTGTGCTGCTAAGAAATTGGAAGCAAGCCGTAAATCAATCCGTAGTGATATTGACTTCGTATTAACTTTTGAAGAAGTTATGGGTATGTTCAATGCGAAAGGTATTGCATTAGACCAAATTACTACTTCTGATCCATTAACAGAAGGAACAAATGCTGGTCGTGGATTTGCTGTCAGTGGTGGTGTTGCTAAAGCCGTTAAAGACTTGATTCAAAAAGAACATCCTGGAACAGAAGTAAAAGTTCAGGCTGCAGAAGGATTAAAGAACTGTAAGACAATGTTGATGATGGCTAAAGCTGGAAGACTAAACGGATACCTACTTGAAGGTATGGCTTGTCCTGGTGGATGTGTTGCCGGTGCTGGTACTTTACAACCAATCAATAAATCAAGTGCATTAGTTAAAAAATATGCTACTGAAAGCGATAAGAAAGATGCAGATGAATCTGCATATGGAGATCGTCTTCACGAACTAAGTGAACATTAATCAAAGACGTCCTTAAAATGGACGTCTTTTTTTGATATAATCATGTTTGGAAATGAGGTATGAACATGCATCGTTATTCATATTATAAAACGGCTGCCTGTACTTTAAATGTTTCAATTGGAGATCCACAGGCAAATAAAGAAGAAATTTTAAAATGTATCCAAGAATTGGATTCAGATACACAACTTGTAGTATTTCCAGAACTATGTGTTACAGGATATACATGTCAGGATTTATTCTATGAACATACATTATTAAATAGAGCAAAACAAGTTCTATTTGAAATTGTAGAAGAACTACCAGAAAACCTAGTTACAGTTTTAGGCTTACCTTTAGAAATCGAAAACAAGCTTTATAACTGTGCCGCTATTTGTTTCAACCATGATATTCTAGGTATTCAAGTAAAAACATATATTCCAAGCTACAATGAATTCTATGAAACAAGGTGGTTCTCGAGTGCTAGTGAATTGAAAGAAAACACAACTTTTACATACAAAGATAAAAAGGTTCCCGTTTCAAATCATATCGTATTTAAAGATACAACAACATCGGCTTGTTTAGGTATTGAAATCTGTGAAGATCTATGGGTGACAATTCCAGTAAGTTCAACACATGCATTAGCTGGAGCGAATGTATTATGTAATCTAAGTGCCTCCAATGAAATCATCTCAAAAGCAAATTACAGAAGAAATCTAGTCAAAGATCAAAGTGCTAAATGTTATGCAGGCTATATTTATGCTAGTGCCGGCCCAACAGAAAGTTCAAGTGATTTGGTTTTCTCTGGACACAATTTAATCTGTGAAAACGGGGCTATCTTAAATGAGACAAAAACAGATAAAATTATTTATGGACAAATCGATTTAGACCATTTAAATCATGATCGCTTACACTATAAAACTAGTATGCAGGATTTATTCCATGTAAACTATACAACCGTGGAATTCACATCAAAACCAATCGAAGAAATTGAATTTGATCGCTATATAGATGCCTATCCTTTTGTCCCAAACAATCAAGATGAAAGAATTGTTCGCTGTTTAGAAATATTACACATTCAAGCACAAGGCTTGGCAACACGTCTTTCTAAGATTCACTGTAAAGACGTTGTGATTGGAATTAGTGGTGGACTTGATTCTACTTTAGCTTTGCTTGTATGTCATGAAGCCTTTAAAATCAACAATTATGATTCAAAAGGAATTCATGCAATCACAATGCCTGGTTTTGGAACGACAAAACGTACTAAATCTAATGCGCAAATCTTAATGGACCTGCTTCATGTATCTAGTGAAGAAATTTCTATTGTGGATGGTGTAAATCAACATTTTAAAGATATTCACCATAATCCAGAAGTTCATAATATTACGTATGAAAACTCACAAGCTCGTGAAAGAACACAAATTCTGATGGATTTAAGCAATGCCTATAATGCGATTGTTGTTGGTACTGGAGACTTAAGTGAACTTGCCTTAGGATGGTGTACATATAATGGAGATCACATGAGTATGTATGCGGTAAACGCCAGTGTGCCTAAGACACTTGTTCGTTATATTGTTGAAAGTGTTGCCTTAAAAGATGAAATATTACATGATGTATTGATGGATATTTGTGATACACCAGTATCTCCAGAGCTTTTACCACCAGATAAAAATGGTAAAATTGCTCAAAAAACAGAAGAAGTATTAGGTTCTTATGATCTTCATGATTTCTTCTTATATCAAATGTTAAGACATCACGATGAGCCTAAGAAAATCTATGATTTAGCTTGTGTTGCATTTAAAGATGTAGAAAAGGAAACAATTAAAAAGGCCATCACAACATTCTATAATCGTTTCTTTACCCAACAATTTAAAAGAAACTGTATGCCAGATGGTGTTAAGTTTGGATCTATTTGTTTCTCACCTAGAGGTGACTGGAGAATGCCAAGCGACGCATCAAGAAATCTATGGATAAAACAAGTGGAGGAAATTTAATTCCCCCACTTTTCTTTATGCTTTATCCATATTATTTGAAAAAATATCTGCCACTTCACTCATGATAATATAAGCTTTAGAATCGATTTCATGAACTTGTTCTTTCATACGATTCACTTGGTATCGGTTGACTATACAAAATAGACAATGGATTTAAGACTTTTTGAATATCCACCCGTGGCATCCACACGAGTAACACCACTTCCAAATATATCACTTAATGCTTCACATATTTCGGTTGGATACTCAGTTACAATCATTGCACATTTAGCTCAATCAATCAAAGTCAATTGTCTTTAATGCTGCTGAATAAGCTACAACCAAATAGAGTAGTAATACCTAGCTATTTAATACAATTTTGCAAAATATATAGAGAATCACATTATAGATCATCACAAAGGTACCTACGGTTTCCGATACCTGAAATCATACCACCAAATAGTGCACAAAGTAATAAATCCGTATCTGCTAATGGTGAAGCAATACTTACATCGATTGGTAAAACATCCGCAATCAGCTATGCGAATAAGGAATATATAAAAACAGTATATATAGCATAAAAGGTAAATTTCTTTCCTCGTTTTTTGAGTCCAATCAAAAATAAAGGAATGTTTAATATTAATAAGAATAGTGATAATAATAAATAAGATGGTGAAACCTGTTCAAGTAGCATAGAAGTTCCAAAAATTCCACTATCATACAATTTTACAGGTGTCATAAACAATGTGATTCCAAAAGCATTCACAATTCCAGCAATTGTCAACATGAAAAGATTCGTAATACAAGGTGTTGGGTCTTGTTTCATAAGCTCAGCACTCCTTTTTAGGGCTTCATTTTAACATACTCACACACCAAAATCATTTCAATTACTAATTTTTAAACAATATAAAAGAAGAAACTATTTTTTAGCCTTTTCTACTATTTTTTAATCAGATTCTACCACATAAGGGATTTCATTTTCTGCAAGAAAAAAATTAGTAGTAATATTTTGTGAATGATGAATCACTCTTAATATTTGAACCTCTCATCACCGCAGTGACAAGATTCTTAGGAACAGGTTTCTATCGAAACCTTTCTTACCAAGCTATCCCCGCAGTTCCTGCGGTTGTTTTTTATTTTTTGCTAATTGGCTAATATGCCTTGCATCAATATATTGATAGATGCATTTACATCTCTGTCATGATTTGAATGACATTTTGGACATGTCCAATCTCTTACATTTAAATCTTTTGTTTCTTCATTCTTATATCTGCAACAATGACAGGTTTGACTGCTCGCATAGAATGTATCTACTTTCTTGATTACTTTTCCATACCACTCGGCTTTATATTCTAGCTGTGTTGTAAACTTTGACCAGGATACATCCGATATAGATTGGGCTAGATTGTGGTTTTTAAGCATGTTGTCGACTTTTAAGTCTTCGATACAGATAATGTCATATTCTCTAATGATTCTAGTAGATAGTTTGTTGATAAAATCCATTCTTTGATTCGCTATCTTTTCATGAAGTCTTGCAATCTTGATTCTGTTTTTGATCCAGTTGCGGCCGCCCTTTGTTTTTCGTGACTGCTGCTTCTGTAGCTTTTTCAGTTTCTCAATCGACTTCTTCAGATATTTTGGATTTTCTACCTTTTCTCCATTACTCAATATGATAAAATCCTTGATACCTAGATCTATACCTGTTTCATTATATGTTAGTGGAAATAAGACTTCTTCTACATCCGTATAACATAGTGATACATAATACTTTCCACTTGGTACTTGTGATACCGTTGCACTCAGTAGTCTTCCTTTAGGTGCTCGTGTTTTCTTTATCTTTACAAGACCAATCTTAGGAAGCTTGACCTTATTGTCGAATAGTTCAATATTTCCATTCGTAAATTTCGTTGTATACGAATAACGATGTGTCTTATTCGATTTGAATCTAGGATATTCCGCCTTTTTTCGAAAGAAATTGATATATGCCGTATCCAGATTCTTTACACTTGACTGTAGAGCTACAGAATCCACTTCCTTAAGCCATTCATATTCTTTCTTTAAAGAAACTAGATCCTTAGCACAAGCCGAATAGCTTAATGTGATTCCATCTTTTTCATAGGCATCCCTACGTTTTGCCAGGTAATGATTATATACAAAACGAGTACAGCCAAAAGTCTTGGCCAACAATATTCTTTGTTCTCTATTTGGATAGATACGATACTTCAATGCCTTTTCCATGATAATTTCTCCTTATTGATTCGCTATTTTCTTTTTTGACTTCTTATATACTCTATAATCTGTTCTTCTGTATTTTCAGAAACTGTAGCTACAAAATAAGAAGGATTCCATAGATGTCCGCCCCATAACTTGGATCTTAGATCATCCCCAAACTCTTTCATCAAGCGTCTGGCTGATACACCCTTCATAGCTTTTATAATATTTGGAATGTAATGCTGTGGCGTACAATTGATAAGCATATGGATATGATCCTCATCCATATTCATTTCAAGGATTTGAAAACCATTATCCTTTGAAATCTGAGTCAGCAGCTCTTTTAATCTTGTTGAAACCTTTCCATTCAAGATATTACGACGATACTTTACACACCATACAATATGATACTGTATTGAATAGACATAGTCTCTACCTTTAACAACTTCCATGTGTTTTTACCTTATTTATATTATAACATACGTATATATTCAAAGCACTATATTTATCATTTATTTTTAAATTATTTATCTAACATCTGCACATCTAATTCATCTCATGACTAAAGTCACGAGTGTTCTTAGATTGCACTATAAATGTGTCGAATATCCAAATTTGCCTTATATGATATTTCTACTTCAAAATTCATAGTTTTAGATCCTTTTTCAATGATTCATAAAACTGATCAAAAGGAATTGTATTCCCTTTTAAAACTTCATCATGAGCAGCAAATATCTCTTTAGCTAATTCCTCTTTTGTTAGTTCATCTTCATTTAAAATTTTATTTGATGGAATTTTCACATCAAAAGGTAATCCATTATTTAATATAATTTGATTATAAAACATGTTAATTGCGACAGAAGATGGTATTCCTAATTTTGATAAAATTGCTTCTGCTTGTTCTTTTGTTTCTGGTTCAATTCTTGCGTATACATTTGATGTTTTTGACATAAAATAAGCTCCTTTTTTCTTTATTATAAGTCGATGTACTTACATACGCAATCGATTATCATTCATTATAATAAAAGAACAGACTATTTTTTAGCCTGTTCTACAATTTCATTGATTCTTTCTAAGACAGGTTCAAAACCTGTTTTTTCTGTACTACTAATCCCAAAGATGTTTTTCATTGGCAAATGAAGTTGTTGAGAAATATCTTTCAACGCACGAACACGTTTTGTCTTAGGAATCTTGTCAACTTTTGTAGCTACAATAACGATTTGAATTCCAAGACTTTGAATCATTTCGATCATATCTAAATCATCATGCGTGGCGCCATGTCTTGCATCGATAAGTTGTACAACACAACAAATCTGCTCTCTTTGGTTAAAGTATGTATCCATCATTTTACCCATCTTGATCAGCATTTGTTTAGACATTTTCGCATAACCATATCCAGGAACATCCACTAACATCCAAGTATCATCAATCTTAAAGAAATTGATTAAACGTGTTTTACCTGGTGTATTTCCTACATAGGCAAGTTTTTTCTTATTAGTCAATGCATTAATAAAGCTTGATTTTCCAACGTTACTACGTCCAACGACTACAACTTCTGGTAAATCAGATTCTGGCCATTGTTCTTTTTCAACAGCACTAATCACAAATTCACTGATCATACTATTTTACCAATGCGTTATGTAACACTTGAGATACATTTGAACAAGGAATAAAAGTAACTGCATCTTTTACTTCTTGAGGTATATCATCTAAGTCTTTTACATTTTCTTTTGGAATCAAGATCGTATCAATTCCAGAACGATGTGCTGCCAATGATTTTTCTTTCAATCCACCAATAGGAAGAACATTTCCTCTAAGTGTAACTTCACCAGTCATAGCTAAATTCGCCTTAACTGGAATATTAGAGAAACAAGATACCAATGCCGTTGTCATTGTAACACCAGCACTTGGTCCATCTTTAGGAACCGCACCTTCTGGTACGTGAATATGTACATCATTTTCTTCAAACAATTTAGGATCAATTTTGAATTCATTTGCATGCGTACGAACATAGTCTAGCGCAATACTAGCACTTTCCTTCATGACATCACCTAATTGTCCAGTAAGAACAAGTCTTCCTTTACCTGTAAAGCGAGTTGCCTCGATTTGAAGGATATCCCCACCAAAACTTGTATAGGCAAGTCCTGTTACAGTTCCAACTTGATCTTTCTTTTCTTTTTTACCATAATCAACTTTTTCATTACCCAACCACTCATGAACTAATTTTTTAGTCAATTTAATGCTACGTTTGTTGTTTTTTAAGATAGCCAATACTGTTTTACGGCAAATTGTCGCAATTGTACGCTCTAAAGAACGAACTCCCGCTTCACGAGTATAGTAACGAATTAAATATAGTAACATATCATCATCAATTTTTAACTGAGACGCTTTTAAACCATTTAATTCTATTTGTTTAGGAACTAAGTGATCCTTGGCAATATGAACCTTTTCTGCATCTGTATAGCTTGATAATTCGATAATTTCCAAACGATCTCTTAATGCAGGTGGAATATTTTCTAAATAGTTTGCCGTCGCGATAAACAACACTTTTGATAAATCATAAGGCTCTTCAATATAGTGATCTGAGAATACTGAATTTTGTTCAGGATCCAATACTTCAAGCATTGCACTTGATGGATCTCCCTTATAATCACTTGCCATTTTATCAATTTCATCAATCAAGAATACTGGATTCGTAACGCCTGCCTTTTTCATACCTTGAATGATACGTCCAGGTAAAGCTCCTAAATATGTTCTTCTGTGACCACGAATCTCTGCTTCATCGCGAACACCACCAAGTGACATTTTCACAAATTTACGATCTAAAGCTCTAGCAACACTTTTTACCAAAGACGTTTTACCAACTCCTGGAGGACCTACCAAACAAATAATTGGTGCATTCAATGAATTTGTCATTTGTTTAACAGCCAAATACTCTAGAATACGTTCTTTTACTTTTTCTAGACCATAGTGATCTGCGTTTAAAATAGCTTCAGCTTCATTTAAATCTTCATTGTCCTTCGTTTCTTGCCACCAAGGAAGATCCATTAACCAATCAATATAAGATTTAATGACACCTGTTTCTCCACTTGCCATAGGTAGCATTTCATAACGACTCACTTCGTCCGATACCTTTTTCTTAATGTAGTCTGGGTATGGATTTTCAGCTAAACGCTTACGAATCTTAGCCGCATCTTCATCTTGGGCAACTGTATCCCCTAATTCTTCACGAATGACATTCATCTTTTCACGAAGATAGTAATCTTTTTGTCCTTGATCAATTCTTTCTTTGACAGTTTCGTTGATTTGTTGTTCAACTTCACTCATCTTTTTCTCTTTAGCCATATCTTGAAGCAACATCATTAGACGATCATTCACCCCTAATGTTTCAAGATACTGTTGTTTTCTTTCAATATCTAAAGGCAATCCTTGAACAGCTTTATCACTTAAGAATTCACCGCCCATACCCTTTGAAATTTCCATAACAATTTCTTTAGTCACAAAACGATCTTGTCCTTGCATACGATCAAGTTCATCTGCAATCATACGAATCAAAGCTTCTTCTTCGACAGCGTCCTGCTTTTCGCTTTCAAGAATTTCAACTTCGGCTAAATCACTTAGGCTTCCATTGATCCAATTATTTAGCTTAACACGCTTAATTCCACGAAACTTTACACGTAAAAAGTTATCAAAACGACGAATATGACGAACTTCGCATAAAGTTCCTACAGGATATATATCTTCTTTTCCAGGATTTTCTTTTTCAAGTTCTTTTTGAGAAAATAAACAAATCTTTTTATCATAATTATCCTGCGCATTTTCAACAGCATGTACAGAAGTATCTCTACCTACATCAATCACAATTTCTTGATTTGGATATAGGACAACCCCTCTGGTACAAACTAAAGGATAGGTATTTAATTCCATACGAAAACCTCCTTATATTAAATATGGAAAAAGACGCTAAGCGTCTTTTTTCTTTTACATTATACTACTTTACAGAAGTTTTAATGAAGTCTAATGCTTTTTGATTTGCTAAATCTGCTTTAATACTTTCTGGAGAAATCAATGATTTGATTTTTTCTACTTCCATGTTATACATTTCAGACATTGTAGTAAATTCTTTTTCTACATCTTCATCACTAGCTTCAATGCTTTCAGCTTTAACGATAGCTTCTAATACTAACTGAGTTTTAACACGAGCTGCAGCTTCTGGACTCATTTGAGCACGGATTGCTTCTTCAGTTTGGTGAGTTGCTTCTAAGAATTGTTTAGCAGTGAATCCAGATTGTTGCATACGACCTTCGAATTCTTTGTACATACGATCAACTTCAGCATCGATCATTACTGCAGGGATTTCAACATTAGCGTTGTCACAAACTTTTCCTAACAATTCATTTGTGAAGTTTTCTTCAGCTTCTCTTTCTTTTTGAGCAGTTAAATCAGTTTTTACTTTTTCTTTGTAAGCATCTACTGTTTCAACATTTTCAATTTTTAATTTTTTGATTAATTCATCATTTAATTCAGGAAGATCTTTATATTTTACTTCGTGAACTGTGCAGTGGAAAGTTGCAGGTTGACCAGCAAGTTCAGCTGCTTGGTAGTTTTCAGGGAAAGTAACTTCAACGTCTTTTTCTTCACCTTTCTTAACTCCAACTAATTGTTCTTCAAAACCTGGAATGAATGATCCTGAACCAAGTTCTAATGGATAGTTTTCTCCAGATCCACCTTCAAATGCTACACCATCTTTTGTTCCAACAAAATCGATAACTACTTGATCACCTAATTGAGCAGCATCGTCATCTTCACGAACAACCCAGTCAGCATAACGATCTTGAACACGTTTAACTTCGTTTTCAACATCTTCTTCTGTAACTTCTACATCCGCTTTTTTGATATCTAATCCTTTGTATTCACCTAAAGTTACTTCAGGAAGTACTGTACATGTAAATACTAATACGGCTTTTTCATCATCAGCTTCTTTAACATCTAAAGTAGGACGAGCTACTAAATCGATGTTGTGTTCTTTGATTCCTTCTGATAATGCTTCATTAGCTACTTCTTCACTAGCCATATCATATAATGCTTTTGAAGAAAGTTGTTTTTTAACTAAAGCATCAGGAATTTGTCCTTGACGGAATCCTTTCAAATTCATGTGAGATTTAGCATAGTTTAATGCTTTTTTCTGTGCTTTTTTCCAAGCTTCACCTTCTACTGTTACTTCTAATTCACCAGTAGAATTTTCTTTCAAAGTCCAAGTACTAGTCATTGTTTTCTCCTCGCTTTTCAATGGATAACTCAATATCCTCAATTCTTTCAAGACCTTGTTTTTTAACAAAACCAGGCCATTCATCGGATTTCTGCATTGCATCATACACAAGTCTACAAATACCTTTCGCAAGCTGGTAAGGATCTTTGTCTTCTTGATCGAATGGTCTTTCATATAAAACTAACTGCATCAAAAGGGACATACAAAATTGAATCATAGTAGGATCCTCATTTGTAAACCAACTTTCGAATAATGAGCTAGCCTCACTGATTGACTGATCTTGCTCCATAGGTAAAATAGCACTTGGTATAAACGTAATGTTCAACCCGGATTTTATCAAATCAAACGGATCATCAATTTTCTGCTCCATTAAAGCTTCAATCAATGTACCCTTATATTCATCAGGTAAATCTGAATCTAGTAATTCCTGAACTTCATCATGACACATTCTTAGATTCATGTTTTCTAAAATAGAAATCGCATAGATTTTTTGTTCTAGAGTACCATGAACATAATCCTGTAACTTACTGAAATCCATACTCTTACTCTTCTGTTCCAAATATGGTTTACATTCAGACTTATAATATTCCAATAACTCCAATGCATCCTTTGGAACATAAGGCATGTTCAGTTCCTGACAAATCAATTCGTACGCCTGGGCATAACTTTTTTCATCTATCTCTTTTTTTATTTCTTCGATTAAAGAATGATAATATGCGTTCACTTATACCTCCATGCGAAACATTAGTATTCTACCATAAATATCGATAATAATCAATTCTACGCATTTCTAAAATACAGAATCCGTAGAATGTCATTTAAAGAAAAAAACTCTCCTTTTACAGAGAATTTGTTTTCCTACTTTTTTCTAATTCACTTAACTTGTTGAATTCAACTAAAATACAAATAACCGATACTACAAAGGCTACAAAATCCGCAATGGGAGCCGCGTATAAGATTCCATTCAACCCAAAAAATTTAGGTAAAATCAAAACAAGTGGAATCAAAAATAATACTTGTCTAGTCATAGACAAAAACATTCCTAAATATGCTTTTTTAATTGACGAAAAGAAGCTAGACGATAACATCTGTACTCCATCAATACATACTAGCATTAGATAGATTCGCATAAACATTGTCGCAAATTCAAAATAGTTCGCATCCCCTGATCCAAATATTGATAATACAGTACTTGTGCAGAATTGAAATAAGGCCCAACCAATAAATGAAACAACCAAATTTGCACTTATCGCAAGCTTGAACGTCTTTTTAACACGCTCATATTTTTGCGCTCCATAATTAAATCCAATGATTGGCTGCATACCTTGCGAAATACCAATGATGATAGCTAATAATATCGCATTGGTTTTCATCACAATGCCACATGCAGCTAAAGGAATATCACTACCAAACTTAGTAAACTGTCCATAATACGTCAATGAATTATTTAATACGATTTGCACAAACAAAATCGCAATCTGATTTAGTGAAGCACTCATTCCAATGGTTGCCATTTCCTTTGTATCCTTCAAAGAAATACGTAAACTCTTTTTATTAAATTCAATGTGTTGAAAACTCTTAATATACCAGGCAGCAATAAAAAATGAAATCACTTGACCAGCTACTGTAGCAATGGCAGCTCCAGCGACACCCATATGAAACCCAAAAATAAACAAAGGATCTAATATAGTATTCACAACAGCACCCGCAACCATACATATCATTGAATATTTTGGTGACCCGTCTGCACGAATCAAGTTACTAATCACATTTGTCGTAATCAAAAACGGAACACCCAAAGTTGTAATTCGTGTATATTCAAGTGCCAAAGGCATAATTGTACTTGTAGCCCCGAACGATTTTAATAGTGGTTCAAGAAATACAAGTACTAAAACAACATAGATTACTGAGCAAAGAACAGACATACTAATACCATTCCCAGCAATACTACTTGATCGTTCTGGCTTCTTTTCACCTAGATATAAACTAAATAAACTTGCTGAACCAATCCCAATCAACAATGCAATCGCAAGTGCAATTGTTGTCAATGGAAAAGCTACATTGGTTGCCGCATTTCCTAGAAAACCAACACCTTGACCAATAAAGATTTGATCCACAATGTTATATAGTGACGATACAAGCATTGAGATAATACTTGGTATCGCAAACTTTTTTAATAATGATGACTCTTTTTCATACCCTAATGGATTTTGCATACTAATTCAATTCCCTCTTTCTAAACTGTGCAATTAAATGCTTATTCCCCATTGAATGCTCACGAATGACATTTAACTCATTTCCTCTTTCATCAAACCAACCCACAAATTCATATCCTGGCTTTGTTGCCGGCAACAAATGAATCGTATCCGAAAAATACGTATATGACTTTGGATTTCTTCGACTACTTAGTCCACCATTTAAATCATATGTAATCTTATATTGACTTACTTGCCAATGAGCATATAAAGTACAAGACTCATGAATGGGTTCATCCAAGTTATAACGCCAACGATAATCACAATCCCAGAACCATCCATCAAAGGTATATCCAACTCGAACTGGCGGCTTTAAATCCTCCAATAAACCATGTTCATCCGTACATACATCCATATAATTGGCTCCACCACACGTTTCAAAGTGGATAACTGGACATTCTTTATAAATAGCTGTCAATATAACAGGTTCATGAATGCCTGCTGGTACACTCGTTATAATTTCACCATTCAACTGCCAACCTACAAACATAACGCCCTTCTTAAATGCCGGATACAACAATAATTCTTCCGATTCAATGCATGTATATCTTGGATTACGACGCGACATAACTCCGCCGTCCACATCATATTCAATGGGATACCAAATAGGAATCCATTTATCATATAAAGTCACAGAATGAGGAAGCACCCCACCTGGATTTAATCTTTTTGTACACTCTTTATCTATATACCAACCAACAAATTGGTAACCTTCTCTTTTTTCACTCATCAAATATCACCTGCCCATTATTTTATCACAAATAGAAAAACTTCTAGGAAAATTTCTAGAAGTTATTCAAATAATTATATAAACTATTCCCAAAAGTCATTTCCATAAGTTCACTTGCGATTTCTTTACTTTGAATCCTCATAATATGATCTTCTACATCTTGTTTACCTAATAAATTTATATTTCCATACCATACAATTTCCTGATCAATAATCGCAAAATGTTCACAATTATCTTCTGCCGATTTTAGATAAAAACCAGATTGTCTCATTTCCTCTAACTACTGCATTCTATAATTTGAACTTCCAAACCTGATTTTATCTGGCATCCAAGAAACTATAGTTACTTCAACTCCACTTTCCATCTTTTCTTTGATCAATTTAGTAAATTCTACAACTCTATCGCCAGATAATGAAGGACTGGATACAATAATATTCTTATTAGCACACAATAAATCTTGACTATACATATCATAATAATTACTTGCATCAAATATAGATTGAGAAATTTGCGATTCACTTTTTATGCCGTTAGTATCTGAAATTAATTCATAACCTGATTTTTTATAGGCCTTTAATCTTTTTCCGTACATTCGATCAAACATCGGAATATGGACATCTACATAATCATATACAAGTATTGTATCTTTTTTATCATATAGTCGATGAATTCTTCCTTTGACGTACTCTCATCATTAAAATGACGAGATTCTCTTTCTCACAATGCGAGAAATGGAGCATCGCAAAGCTTTCAGCATGGTTCTAGACCTTGCATATAGTCTTTGCATAGCTCTTGTTTTTCGAGCATTTCCAATCCATGTGGACTGTACTCTGTATACTCATACTGCATCCAGTAGGGCTTACGTCTTAGACCTGACTGGATGAGAGATTCTTTATGCTAGAATCCAAAGCATGATTTCATTGTGTGTCCACATTTTTTCATATTTACAATCAATGTGTCCTGCATCTTAACAAAGTGTGGAAAGTTAAGATGACAGGTTTTAAAATCTGGTGCAGTCAATGTATCGTCAGTATGACAAATTAGAAAGGCAGAATACAAATCTCTTTGTACTTTACATCCTTCAATCGTTTTAAATCTTTCATTTAAAGTAGGTTTGATGTATTCACCCGTATCATGGTGAAGTTGAGAAGCACGGTATTGATGAATATCTATTTCGTAGTATGGTATTCCATATTGTGTTGCCTTTGTTTTTAAATCGGCCTGCATAAGACCTGGAGAACGGTTCTTGATGGAGTGTCCATAGCGTTTCTTACGTTTATATTTGCACACCATTTTCAAAGAACCGTCTTTTTGTTTAACTGCCGTTGCCTCATTTTTACGCTCTGTCTTCTTTGATTTCTTTTGAAGAGCCTTGAAGTTCATTGGTTCAAGGATGAATTCGCTTGTATTTTTCAAGAGCTTGTTGATAAAGGTATGGTGTGAAGTCTTAATGTAAGCAGATTGTTTTCGATAGAGAACTCGAACTTGGCGTTTTAAACGTCTACATCGCCTTGTGGTTTTCCATTTATGTTTTCCCTTTTTAACTGTACCATTTTCATTATAGTTATCTGGATTGTGCTTTCGCATAGATGCATCTATCAGATTCTGTTTATGACGAATCTCTTTTTCATAATTTACAGAATCTGGAGCCAGTTCTTCTAGATGGACCTCGTTGTTTGAGACTGTCGCAATCGTTGAAGTTCCAAAGTCTACACCTGTACGATGTCCACCATCTTCTGACAACTTGATTCGTTTTGGTGCATCACCTCGAAGTGTGATCACAACATAATATTTGAAACCACCGTTGAATTCGATCCTCTTTAAAAATGAATAAACAACATCTTTTTTTAAATCAACAGATGAAATGATGTTTTGAATATATTCATTCTTTGGGACACGAACTTTGTAGTAATGTTTCATAAAACAGATGGTATCCCATCTTGAAAGTCGCACTCCTGTTGCAGCACATTTTTGTTTGATACAATCGAAACTATTATATCTTCGATAATGAAGATGATGCCCATCCTCAAAAAAAATTTTTTCCACTCCCTTATATACAGCATCAGCTTCTGCCTGTGCCTGATGAGAGTTGATGTAGTTCTTGTATTTCTTTTGTTCTTTGGATACAAACTTACACAAAGAAGTCTTCGTAAGATTATACTCTTTTTGTTTACTGCACATGATATTGGATAGCTCTTTTTTCTTCTTCTTTTCAGAAGCTGACAGTTCAGAACTTTTCTTTTTAGAAAATTCAGCTTCACCATAAGCTTTGCGTGCACCCACATATTCTTTATCATGAAATAAAGCATTCAAACGATTTGTAGTATATCGAACTAATTGATTATGCATCTGATTTGCATAGAAAAAAGACTTCGACAAAAAACGTTTCTCAGATCCACTTAGTTCCAATTGAAAGCGTACTGTATACATATCGAAGTCTCCTTTTTTTGCAATGTATTCTACGTATATATTATATCATGGTTCGCGTATAGAAACAGCTGAAAACCAGTTACATACGTCATTCATCTCATGACTAAAGTCACGAGCGTTCTGACTCTTCCTGTAAATTGCTTTATAACACTACTAGCTACAGGCATTGCTAGAAACAAAGTATCCAACCTATCAAGGTCAAATCCTTCTCCAACGAGCGATCCTGTCGCAATTAATATCATAGTTTTATCTTCAGGTACACTTTTCATTAATTCAACAATATGATTATTTTCTTTTTTTGATTGACTTCCTATCAACAAGAAAACAAAATCTGCCACACCTTCTAATTGTTGATATAGCTTCTTACAATGATTTACATATTTAGACAAAACCACAGGCGTACGATTTTTTTGAATACAATCTTTTATATCCTGAACAATCATTTGATCTCGCAAATCATTATCTCGTAATATTGAGTATGCTTCATTTGGATTCTTTTCATCTTTCATCATTCCTCTTGGTGCAACCACATGTGTAAACCGAGGATATAACAAACGAGGAATCCCTTGTTGTTTTGCTTGTTCTTTTGCGGAATATTTATGTCGTATTGGACCAATAAGCATAAAATTCATCTTATCCAATTGATCCGTTCGATCAACGGCTGTAACACCATACACATACTTAGCTTTAATTTCTTTTAAAACAGCACTTTCTGTATTTGAAGCCGCATGATGACATTCATCCACAATGATCATGCCATACTCATTCAACAGTTTATGAAATTTTCCCTTTTTACATATAGAACCAGCCATTGCGATATCAATTATACCTGTCATAGAATCATGAGATCCCTGTAAAGTACCTATCAATGATTTTCTCTTTTTGATCAAACCTTTAGGTGTCGTATATTCAGGTAACTCTTCATTTATATCCAAAAATGTCTGCAGCTTATCTTTCCATTGTTCTAATAAAGATGAACTCTCCAACAAAATTAATGTATTCACTTTCTTTGTCGCAATTAAATCTGCACAAAGAACAGTCTTACCAAAAGCAGTAGCCGCTAATAAAATACCATTATCATGCTCAATCATTTTATTTAGAGCTACATTTTGTTCAGGTTTTAATTCTCCCTTAAAAGTAACATCAATACTTCTTCCTTGTTGCCTTTTATCATCAATCATCATTTGAATCTCAGCATTCTTATTATACGAAATTAAAGCATCATAACATCCTCTAGGAATTTGTATATATCCACTATTGTGATCTTCACCAAGATAAATATATTTATACATACCAAAAGTAGAAATTCCCATACCTTGATTTTTATAATAAATAGGATTACTAATTCTAGCCAATTTACGGATTTTATTTTGAATAGACACACTTAAATTTGAAGTATCCACATAAATACCATTTGCTAAAGTGATATGCATTTTTCCATTCACTTCATTCTTTTCAAATTCACTCATTGAATCCCATGGCTTATCATCTGAATTTCCATGCCATTCTTTTATTTTTTCTTCTATAAACACCTGTGAAAGCTTAGGCTTAGACCACAATATATTCCATTGATTTGAATAGGCATTCCAATTTTCATCAATAAATGCACTGTTGCCATCTTTCAATGCTCGTCCTTGTAATGGCAATGCGATTAAATTTCCCAGACCACCCTTTGACATACTATCTTGTGCTGGTATCATACGATCATAGTATTTAAATGATTTTAAATTCACTTGTTCTGCCCCTTTATCCAATAAAGCATTCCCAAAATTTCTTGCCAAAATAGCTGAAATCGGTTTATCAAAGAAAATCCAAATATGCGCTCCTTTACCTGATCTAGAACGCTCAATCAATGGATCAATTCCATTTAATTGACAAATCTCACGCATCGCATCAACTTCTTCTTTCCAACTCTCATCTATATTTGCAAAATCATTTCCTGCATCTTTATCATGATTATCAAAATCAAAGACTAAAAAGCGACACGTATTATCTTTATGCAATGGATAAACACCAATCACTTCATTTCCTTTTAAATGTGACATGATACTATCAATTGTCAAAGCTTTATACTTTTGGTAATGACAATCTTGACAACGAAATCCTGCATTCCATTTCTTGCCACACCCATCCGACCAAAAATTAATACATTGTGGATAGTATCCCACCTTGTTTGTCTTCTTGTTTTCTACTCTTTTTGCGTATACGTCTGTACGACCCCAAAAACGAGCAAAAAATCGATTTGCCATATCTTTTGTGATTTCATTTGGAAAAACAATACGACTTCCTTGATTCGTTTCAAAAGGTTCTGTATTTGTAGAATTCTTTAATTGATCCAGTTCTTTCTGATAAGAAATTCCTTTTCGATCCAAAATGTTCTTCAAGCATTGAATCTCTTTTTGTAAGTCATTTATTATAGTCAAATTATCATTCGTTTGTTTCACAAAACCACCCACTCTTTTCAATACTATTTTAATTGAATTAGCAAATAAAAAAAACACCCAAGACTCCGTTAGTTAGACGGAGAGGAGTGTTTTCAGAACACATCTGCAAGTAGTAGTCTTGTAGTAGTTCTATGCATATAATAATCCTTTTTACAAACCATTGTGTTAACACAAACACACAAAAACAGAAAAACAAGAATAAATCAACCTTAACTGCTTTTAATATCTTAATCCAACCTGTTTTTTTCAAGAGCCATTCTCTTTAACTTTTTATCTATCTGTTTTGCGATTTTATAATCTTCTTCAAATTGAAGGTTATGTTGAATGACCGGATTTTTTGATATGTATACATATGCCTTACCTTTATTTGATAATTCAATTTCAACACCTACATACACTTTTTTTAATTCAATAAAAATACTCGTATTAAACGTACTAATTAACACTCTATGAGAAAACAATGGTGATTTACCTTTATATCTAGCATGTTCATAAACTATTTGACTTCTAACAACATCACAAAATTTGTAAGTCCCTAAACTACCATCACATATTGTGAATTCTTTATTCTTCTCATCAAAAAGGATGCTGTCAGCTATTTTATTGATATACAATGTTGAGATGCTCATTATTTCTTAACTCCTCAGATTTTTGCATAACATATATCAAACTTAATCCATTCTCTGCTGCAAATTTTGTAGCTTCTTGAATATCAAAAAACAGCTCATTTCCTTGTTCATAGTAAACAATCCATTCATCAGGGTTAATTGACTCATTATTTTCTAATGACCGAGCTCTTGTAGGAACGGCTGTGATTGTGTTTGTCAAAGAGCCCACGTAAACTGGCGTACTTAGAGCTGTGTTAGCATACACAGCAACATTAATATTATACGTTATTGCATTATTGGAAGAATGAACAAGCTTAGATGATTGACTTGGAGAGATTGTACACCCATATTGTAGAGCATAATGCTGGCAATTTGATCCATATAAACTAATATCATTAGCATAAGTGATTGTACCATTATTATGTTGTACACTTATGTTATACCAATACGAATACGCATAAACTGAAAGATAGCTTCCTGTCACTTGTGCTCTCTTGTTGTAAGAAGCCGCATATAAACTAATAGTCGACATGCTTACAATACTAACACACAAAATCAAAGTAATAATGCCATAATATATTTTATTTTTCATCACATATTTCCTTTCTTTTATTTTTCTTTTATTTTTCTTTTATTTTTTTACATCAAGTAAGTATGACCATATAAACTGTGTCCATTGCTATCACATCTCCTAAAATATGATTTCTTATTATCTTAATTTTTCCACCATTTAAATATAAGACTACACAATTAACTTTCATATTAAGACTTTATTTACAAGATTGTGTCAATGAAAAAGGGTGTTTCTAAAACATATTTTCAAATAATTGTCTAGTAGTAGTTCTATGCATAGAATAATCCTTTTTACAAACCATTGTGTTAACACAAACACACAAAGACAGAAAAAATTTCAATTGATAATTCAATCAAATTAATCATTTATGATTATTAATATATAATTCTAGAAATAATTTAAGTAGGAAACAACTCTGAAATTGTAGTCTTGTAGTAGTTCTATTCATATAATAATCCTTTTTCTTTCCTTCTGTGTTAACAAATAATGATAAAACACCAATTAAAGCAATTGTGTCATATCAAGATTTTAATTACAATAATCTTAGAAAGATTCATGGAGGATCAAATACATATGTATTACTTATTATTCACTATACAATTCATCTTATTTTTCATTGCACTTACAGATTATTCAAAATGGAAACTGATTTCATTTTTCACCATTACTGCAGTATTGATTCTCTATAGTATCTATACACATGATACAGCGCAAATCATCATGTGTATTTTAGACATAGTTTTCATTGGTTTCTATTGGTTTTACAAGAAAAGACACTAAATAATAGTCAGGAATCACCATTCAATATACTTTTTAATTTCCATTTTTGTTGCTATCTGCTCCTCTAATAATGATATTTTTTTCTTTCAACGGTTGTATCTACATATGTTTGAAGAAATTTATTTTCACTAAATTTGTTTCTATCTTCATTTTTCAAATTGTTCTTTTTTGTACTATGTAGTGTTTGAAACTTTGATACTTTTTTTATTTAATTATGAGTTTATTAACTTTAGTGCTTTGAATAAATTTTTTAAAATCTACTTCTGACATTCTATATACTCCTTATCTTTTTTAGCATTAAATTGACGTATTCATATTTTATACTTATTATGTCCCATTTTTATATTTTAATATACATACCTTTGCTCCCTACATCTCCTCGCCTTTAAAAAAGTAGCAAGCATGTCATTTGTCTGATGCCAAACGACCAAACTTTTTAGGGTTGCACCCCTAAGACCCCATGCCTCCGACGGATTCTAAAATAAAAAAGCGGAAAATGAATCTACACACACACTAAAATATACATGCATTTTCTCTTTTATATTTTATGTAATACTTTATGAATAGTGGCAATATTGCCACATTAGCTTTTTTGAATGATTCCCAAAAAGTCAAATATCTGATTATTTATTTACATGAGTCCATTAGTTAAAAGTTAAAAACTTTAATTCTTTTATAGCTGTTTTATAATTTCATACAAAAGTATAAATAAGTAAACAAATGGTGTAAAATAATAAATGGGAGGCATAATGATAAAAATATTAATTTGTGAAGATATAGAAAGAGATAAGCTACACTTACATCAATTACTAGATTCCTTTTTGCAATCAAACAAAATATCATATAAGATTGATTATCTTGAGAACTTCGATGTAGGGACCAACTTATTCTTAGAATATGATTTGATTTTTTTGGATATTGAACTAGGAGACTACAACGGCATAGAAATCGCATCAAAAATAAGAACCTATAATCGTAGTTCTATTATTATAATCACTTCTAGCTTTAAAAAATATTTAATAGATGGATATAAAATAGAAGCAAAAAGATATCTTATTAAACCAATTGATGAAAAAGTATTTAACATAGAGATGCAGAGTGTCTTATCAACTTCATTTAAACAACAATACGGTTTTTTCGATAAAAAGATATCTCAATATAAGATTCACTATAAGGATATGTTATACATAGAATTTCTTAATCGACATACGATTATTCATTTTGTTAATAAAATTGAGAAAAAAACTACATATCCTCTTAAACATTGGATTGAAAAACTATCTAATAAAGGGTTTGGACAACCATATAAGTCTTTTTTAGTTAATCTTGATTATGTTAGTGGTTTTTCTTCAGATGGTAAAGATATCATCATGAACAATGGTGAAAAAATCCCATTGTCTAAAAATTTCAAAAAGTCATTCACAAATCAATATTTTGCTAATCTGCATAACATACTATGATGATTTTTCTATCCGATATACTCACAGTTATTTTTATTACACATTTCTTTAACCAATTTATTGCCAAAAGAAAAATATCCTGTTATATGTTTTTTTTATTATTTCTTCTTGCTATTATGTGCACTTATTTAGGAAATTATAATGGAATCAATCAGATAGGAAAAATTCTCTCTTTTATTACACTATACATATATATATCATTATTATTTAAGGATTCATTAATTAATAAATTTATATTGTTTTTGGTATGTTACTTGACGATAGGGATTTCAGAGTCATTATCAATTGTTTTTTTTCAATTATTTAATCCTAGTTTCTCTTTAAATAATATCTACACATCAAATACTTATTTGGTGATTATAATTTTGACACAGCTTTTTGCTTATTTTTTTTCATATATCATACAAAAAATATGTCATACTATTAAAATCACAAACTTACCTAAATCCTTTTATATTTTGTTTTTTCCTGCGTTAACAACGATATTGTTTCTCATTGTATATGGAAACTATCAAACACTCTTTTCAGGAAACAAGATTCTTGTTATTATTTTATTTCTTTTGCTAATTTTTAATTTTATTACAATATTGTTTCAACTACAAATCATTAAAAACGAAACCCTTAAAAAAAGTTTAGAAATATCAGAATTAAGTAATGAAATGATGATTTCAAAATTTAATTCCTTAAACAAGGAATATGAATCCAATTTTAAATTTTTACACAATTTACTTCATACTTGTGCTGAACTTAATCAGTTAATAGATCAGAAAAAATATGATGAGCTAGACTCATTAATTAAATCATTGTCAAACAAGACGATCAAAGAATTTAATGAAATATATACCAATTCTCCAATCTTTTCAACAGTTTTAAACCATAAAAAAAATCAATTATCAAGTTTAAACATTTCAGTTACATCAACCCTTTATAGTGATGATTTATCAAAATTAGATTCCATCAATCAAATGATTTTTTTTACTAAAATCTTAGATCTTGCTATAAAATATTGTAGTTTATCTGATGAGCAAAGATTTATTATCATTAAATCGCGAAAAGATATATATTCTTGTACTCTTCAAATTATTTTTAATTTTCCTTCTACATTCGAAAATGATATAAATGAATCAACTTCAAATATTGATAAAGAGTTTAATACTCAATCAGACATATCATTCGATTATAATTTAAAGATTGTAGATATAATTTTCTTAATAAACTAATTCACCTAATCCCATCCGAATTTATTCGGCCGCAAAAGCGCCTCGTTTCACCGTAGTCAAACTATGGTATTAAGGCCTTATTACACTGATCATCCGTTATGTTACACCAAATCAAGCCGTCATCAGTAACTGGTATAACCGCTAGAGGTGCACCGAATTAGCCGTCAATTACAGTTTTAGAAACTCATCCTATACAATTCTTTTAAAAAGTAGATCTTTTCGAGAAGATTATTCAAAGATCGAATAATAAAAAAAAGCCATTTCATAAATTTGAAGTGACTCTTCGTGGATTTAGTGGCTCTGAGCAATGGATTACCTGGCTCCTAGTGATGGACGGAATGGCTCTCAGTATGTGAAACACCTACTTTATCAACTTTTTTACATAACAAATCATAAAAATCCTGTGTTTGTTGATTTGTGTCAAAGTTGAAAATATATACTTTAGCATCGTTTGCATCTTTTAACACAATAACACTATTAACATCAATATTGTAATAAACTTTAGCTTTGTAATAATAATTCAACCTTTCATTTTTGCTATTGTATATCTCAACATTAGCATCCCCAGAATAATACGTTTGGTATCCCCATCTAAAACCATTTGCAACAATCTTAAGTGTGCAATCTCTGTAGTTTTCGCATAATTCTATACTCTCATATTTAATTTCTTCATGTAACTTTAAATAATCAGCATGCAACGAAGGTGTAATAATGGGATTCATTTTAATTGTAAATACTATACTGGTAACTGCTATAATCACTGCAGATATACAACCATAAACTATTTCAAATTTCTTATTAAGCCTACTCCCGAAATGATATTGTAAAATAATGGCAACACCGCCAAATATCAAAAATAGAATTAAGTCGAGCAAAAAAAATTTAGTCATATCTTCTAAACCTCCAAATCTATAATTCACAGATTGAATGCAAATTCGCCTTACAACTAAAGTTGTATAAATGGCACTGGTTAATGGAATCAGTGGCTTTAAATATGCGAAAAGCTCAATTAAAATTTAAGTTTCTTTTCTATTTTTTCGACAAACTAGCAAAAACAATAAAATAGCAACACATAATAAAGCAATGAATTCTAAATATATAGAATTTATTCCATTTATCCAGCTAAAGTTCAAAATATTTCTAGATAATTGAATTACATTTGATGGGAAAAAGCCAAAAAATGAATAGTTATTAAACATAAATGGAATAAATATAAGTAATATTGATAATAATTCGCCTATGTATTTTTTTTCATTTATTTTAACTAACAATGAGATAATATGAAGTGACCTCCTATTGTCAATACGTGGATTACGACTCATAATTGAATTGATTAAAAACACTTATGGTGTCGATGCCATAACACAATAGGAGGTCACTATGAAAAGTATATTATCTGTTGGAATGGATGTCCACAAAAATTCGTTTAGTTTATGCGCTTATGATGGTTATACAGGAGAAATCGTTTCAGAATCTACATTTGCTTCTGATGTAAAACTAGTAATTAAGTTTATTGAAACACTTAAAAGTCGTTATGAAAACGATGTAGAAATCAAATGTGGTTATGAAGCAGGTTGTCTTGGATATTCTCTTTATAAGTCGTTAACTGCAAGAGGAGTGGATTGTGTAATTTTGGCTCCTACAACTATGCAGGTTTCTGCAAAAAATAAGATGGTAAAGAATGACAGAATGGATGCTTTGAATATTGCAAAGAACTTGGCTAGTGGATCATATAAATCTGTATATGT
>NZ_JACRWH010000007.1:0-51598 GCF_014306155.1 Holdemanella hominis
AGCTGGATTGATTGCCGCAAGCCTAGAAGGATATGATCCTCAGGCAACCATTGAATTTGCGGTAGCCGCAAGTTGCTTAAAACACTCTATCGAAGGTGATTTCAACATGGTAAGCATGGGCGAAGTGTTGAAATTAGCTGGTGGAGATGGTTCAGGCCGCGTTCAAAGATAAATAGAAAGAAGAGTAAGAATATGTTTGAAATGAAAGATTTCTCATTAGAGGGAAAAGTTGCTTTAATTACTGGGGCAAGTTATGGTATTGGCTTTGCGATTGCGACAGCTTACGCAAAAGCAGGAGCTACAATTGTATTTAATGATATTAAACAAGAATTAGTAGATAAAGGTTTAGCTGCTTATCAAGAAGCAGGTATCAGAGCTCATGGATACGTTTGTGATGTTACAGATGAAGATGCAGTCAATGCGTTTGTGGCAAAAGTAGAAGAAGAAGTAGGAACAATTGATATTTTGGTTAACAACGCAGGAATTATTAAACGTATTCCTATGTTGGAAATGAGCGCAAAAGATTTCCGCCAAGTCATTGACATTGATTTAAATGGACCATTTATCGTAAGTAAGGCTGTTATTCCTGGGATGATCAAAAAAGGTCACGGAAAGATCATCAACATTTGTTCAATGATGTCTGAACTTGGTCGTGAAACAGTGAGTGCTTATGCAGCAGCTAAAGGTGGATTAAAGATGTTAACTCGTAACATTTGTAGTGAATATGGAGAATACAATATCCAATGTAACGGTATTGGTCCAGGATATATCGCAACACCTCAAACAGCTCCATTACGTGAAAAACAACCAGATGGTTCAAGACATCCATTTGATCAATTTATCGTAAGTAAAACTCCGGCTGCTCGTTGGGGAGAACCACAAGATTTAATGGGTCCAGCTGTATTCTTGGCAAGTGATGCAAGTAACTTTGTCAATGGTCACGTATTGTATGTAGATGGTGGTATCTTAGCTTATATTGGAAAACAACCAGAATAGAAAAGGAAGGGTCGAATATATGAAAATCGCATTAATTAACGAAAACTCTCAAGCTGCAAAAAATGCACAAATCTATGAAGTATTAAATGAAGAAGCTCAAAAGGCAGGACACACTGTATTCAACTACGGTATGTATTCTGCAGAAGATGATGTTCAATTAACATATGTAAAAAATGGTTTATTAGCATCTATCTTATTAACTACGAAAGCTGTTGACTTTGTTGTAACAGGATGTGGAACAGGACAAGGAGCCATGCTTGCTTGTAACTCATTCCCTAACGTATTGTGTGGACACATCACAGATGCTGTTGATGCTTACTTATTTGGACAAGTAAATGATGGAAACTGTATCGCTATGCCTTTTGCACAAGGATTTGGATGGGGTGCAGAAATTAATCTTCACTATACTTTTGAAAAATTGTTCTCAGAAACATTTGGTGGTGGATACCCTAAAGAACGTCGTGAACCAGAACAACGTAATAAAAAGATCTTAGATCAAGTTAAAACTGTGACTCACCGTCCATTAATTGAAATCTTAAAAGAAATTGATCAAGACTTCTTGAAAGAAACGATAGCAGGTGATCACTTCACAGAATATTTCTATCCAAACTGCCAAGATGATGAAATCGCAAACTATTTAAAATCACTATAATAATTAAAAGTAAATTCTCTCCTTTAAGCAAATGAGTTTGACGGGAACTCATTCGTGTCATTGATTCATAATATAGGCCTCCTAAATATAAATTGGAGGCCTTTTTTGTATAAGAAAAGCTGTGGATTAAGCGATGTTAAAATCACTTTCTGTCTCACGGTTTTTTCTTTCTTTTACTATGAATGGTAAATGGAATAGGCTAAGTCCAATCACTCCAAGCATGATGACTCTAAATAAATAGATATAGTATCCATGGCTTAGGTTAAGGAACGGAAGTCCTTCTAATGGTGGTCTTACAATAAACATAAAGTTTGTATCATATACTGCCAAAATAGAATTCATATATAAATTGAAAACTAATAACGCAAACAATACGACTAAATTGTCTTTAAATGCCTGCATACCTAGGTTTGCATGTTTGAAACGAATCAAATATAAAGAAAACCATGTTAATGCTGCATGATACATGAAGCATTGATATACATTGGCTACATTAAATTCAACGCCATACGTTGGAATCAAAATTGCCGCGATTCCTCCGCAAGTACCGACAACCGCAAAGAAGTTGATCATTTTTTGTTTTAGTGGACCATCCTTTCCAAAAGTAATGTAGGCCACAATAAACAATAAGATACTGCAGATATGGAATGGAAGGGATTACGGATTTAAGTGCATTCCTCCATGTGTACTTGGAATCATATCTGACATCATTTTTGTGGTTTCGCTAAGTAAACATATAAACATAAAGAAGTAACAAGCATTTTGTAGCGTGAAATCTTCTTTTTTCGCATAGTGATTCATAATTAGGATAAATAGAATACATATTCCTATCCATATAAAGTGTTTTGTAGTAAACATATGCCCTTTCCTCGTAGTCCACAGATTATACCATTCAAATCATAAGTAAACAATGACAAAATCCTTAAACTTATCTAAAATATTCTTAAATTACATGATATACTTTTTTTCTAGATGATAAAAAGGATGTCGACTCCTTGTAATCGTATAAATCCATATTTAAAAGGGGGTATAATAAAATGGTACAAGATATTTATCCGCATAAGTTACATAATGAATTTGATCCAGAAGTAAAGGCAACAGAAAATGACATCTTATTGTGTATTGTGAATGGAAGGATCTTAATTCATTTAAACTGCTTTGAGAATAAGGAAGTTGTTTTTCCTAAAGTAAAAGAAATACAAATCCATTCAGAATATCGTTATTTATTTTCAATTGATAGTACGAAATATTTCTTATGTGATATGCGATTAGAAGACAATCAGATTCCATCAGGATATGGTTATGTTGAAGAGAGAAGTTTGCGTATTGAAGGGATTGGTCCAAAAGACAATTTGTTTGCGGCCATTACTGGAAAGCATTTGGCAGATTGGTATCGAGATACTAAATTCTGCGGAAGATGTGGACATAAGATGGTGCATTCAACAAAGGAAAGAGCTATGGTTTGTCCAGAATGTCATAACACAGTGTATCCAAGAATTATGCCAGCTGTCATTGTGGGTGTAATCAATGGGGATAAGTTATTGTTGACAAAATATCGTACGGGATTTAAATATAATGCGTTGATTGCGGGCTTTACTGAAATTGGTGAAACCGTAGAAGAAACAGTAAAACGTGAAGTTATGGAAGAGGCTGGAATCAAAGTCAATAATATTCGTTACTATAAGTCACAGCCTTGGGGAAGTGCCAATGATATTTTGTTAGGGTTCTTTTGTGATGTAAAGGGCAATGATGAAATATCTATGGATACCAATGAATTGAAATATGCGGATTGGGTTCAAAGAGATGAAATCATTCTTCAACCAGGTGAATTTAGTTTAACGAATGAAATGATGAAATTGTTTAAGGAAAATAAAGTGGAGTGAAAGTATCACACTCATTCTTCTAAAAATGAAGAGGATATGGTACAATAAAGAGTGTAAAAAATTTTATAGAAAATAGGAGTGAAAAATTATGGCAATTTCTGCAGGTGATTTTAAAACAGGATTAACTTTAATCGTTGATGGTGATCCTTGGGTAGTATTAGATTTCCAACATGTTAAACCTGGTAAAGGTGCAGCTATCTTAAAAACTAAGATGAAAAACTTAAAAACAGGGAATACACAAGAAAGAAACTTCAATGCTTCAACTAAATTTGAACAAGCTAACATTTCTAAAAAAGCAGCTCAATTCTCATATGAAGCAGATTCTACATATTACTTCATGGATTTAGAAACATACGATACTTATGAATTAACAGCTGACCAAGTTGATTTCAACAAATACTTTATTGTTGAAGGTGCTGAAGTATCTTTGATGTTCTTCGAAGGAGAATTATTATCCGTTTCTGTTCCAGAAAAAGTTGAATTAACAGTAGCTGAAACAGATCCAGCCATCAAAGGTGCACCATCTAACCAAACTAAAGATGCAACTACAGATACTGGATTAACATTAAGAGTTCCACAGTTCATCGAACCAGGTGAAAAAATCGTTGTATTCTCAACAGATGGAAAATATGCAGGAAGAGCTTAATCGCTCTTCTTTTTTTAACTATGAATAAAGTCGTCTTAATTACAGGTGGTGCTCGTGGTATTGGAAGTGCAATCGCATTGGAACTCGCAAAACATGGTTATGATATTGTCATTAACTATTTAACTTCTAAACAGCCTGCCAAAGAATTAAAAGAAAAAATTGAATCTCAATATCATGTTCATTGTCTTACCATTTGTGCTGATGTATCCGATGTAGATCAAGTAAATATAATGGTTAGTGAAATTGAAGAGAAGATGGGTGGCGTAGATATATTAATTAATAATGCGGCTGTAGATCTTTCCAATTTGTTTCATTTAAAAAATGCCGAAGAATTTAAAAGAACATTAGATGTAAATGTAGTAGGTGCTTTTAACTGTAGTAAAAGAGTCTATAAACATATGTTAGATCAAGAATATGGAAGAATTATCAATATATCAAGTACTAACGGAATTAACACATATTATCCAATGTGTATCGATTATGATGCTTCAAAAGCAGCCTTGATTTCAATGACACACAATCTTGCGGCTGAATTTGGACCATACATCAATGTGAATTGTGTTGCACCCGGATTTATTGGAACCGATAATGAACTAGATGGCTATGACGAAGAGTTCTTAAAGGAAGAAACAGAAAAAATCATGGTGAAACGTTATGGAAAGCCGGAAGAAGTGGCATACCTTGTTCGTTTTCTAATTAGTGATGAAGCTAACTTCATCAACAATTCCATCATTCGTATCGATGGTGGACAGATGGGTAGTTGTTAAAAAAAGTGGTTAAATCCCTATGTTTAAAGGGAGTTGACCACTTTTATTCTTTATTGATTGAAGTATCGTTTGAATTAAAAAAGATGCACGTGGCATCTTAATTGCTTTTCATGTTCTAATGTTAATTCACCCTACATATATAGAGTAGAGTTCAGTTACTAAGGCATCTTCACATTCAAGTACTGTCACAAAAATATGTTCAATCTTATCGCGGCCTGTATTATAGTTACCATATCTGTTGACATACGCAAAATCAGAATATGAAACGTGATTCTCAATAAATGCGGTTAAGATATAGCCTGAATTGTATAAACATACACCATCAATTTTTTAATAAATATCGTTTAAAACGAAATTCGATTCTTCTGCCATAACTAATAAAGCACATTAGTTGTACTTGCTCCATATTTTTCTCGATAATCTAATGGCGGGCAGCCTACTCTTTTTAAGAAGAGATTTGAAAAATGTGTTGTGTTTTCATATCCCACTTGTATAGAAATTGAAACTAAAGAATCCTTTGTGTTAATTAAGCGCCACTTCGCATCGCTGATCCTTCTTTCAATAACATAGTTGATTGGACTGATTCCATAAACCAATTTGAATTTATGAGAAATATGATCTTCACTCATATGAAAATGTTCACTTAAACTTTTAATTGTGATTTTTTGTGAATAATTTTCATTAATATAGATTAAAATATCTTGCACAAAACTTGTGCTCTTAACAATCGAATCAATTTGAGCATCCTTATAAAGATTAAAGTAAATAGTGGCTAATGCAGTAGATAAAATATTACAAGTTGTGATAGAATCATCTGCTTTTTCTTTGGAAAAATATTCTAGTTCTTTAAAAATGCTCGAAATAATTGGCTCATGTACACCTGATTTTTGAAAAGGTTTTTTATTCATGGGTAAGAACAAATCATTTTGGTTGTGTAGTTTGAAATCTTTTATACTGCAAGTCCAACAAGAAATGGGTTCTGTGTTACTGGAAGTAACAGAGTGGATACATCCTTTATTTACAATAAGAAGATCTCCTTTTTGAACGTGAAACACTTCAGTGTTGATTTGATAGTTCGCTTTTCCTTTTGAAAAATATATCAACTCTGTTTCTTCTTTATGCACATGATAAGGAAAAGACCAATGGGGATCGTTACAACTATGAGAAAGGGTAGCTAAAGTTGGATATACATCAAAAATGGGATTGGATTGATTGATTTCTTTTGTGATGTCATACAAAAACATAATTACCTCCGAAAACACGATATAATTTTATGAAAAAACAAGATACTATAGTAAAATGCACTTAAATTATATAATTAATTAAAATATTAAACAATATAATTAATGATATATACAAGATACATCGTTTCAAAAAATGAGGTTAATTTCTATAATTTTAGTGTAAAAAGAGGTATATAAAATGTCAAAAATAAAAAGAAATGGAAACAAACCTCAAATCTTAAGTGCTAGACAAGCTGTTGATTATATCGAAGATAACGATGTAGTTGCGGTCAGTGGTGCTGGTGGAGGGATTGTAGATCCGTATGCATTGATCAATGCGTTACATGATCGATATGTAGAAACGCAAAGTCCTAAAAACTTAACTCTATGGCATTCAACAGGCCTTGGAGATCGTGGTGAAAAAGGAATGAGCCCATTGGCGTTGGATGGACTTGTAAAAAGAGTTATTGGAGGGCATTGGGGGCAATCACCTAAATTAGCTCAAATGGCTAGTGATAATAAAATTGAGGCTTATAACTTTCCACAAGGAATTATGGCACAACTAGCTAGAACGGCTGCTGCAGGCCAACCTGGAATTTTAAGTAAAGTTGGTTTAGGTACATTTATTGATCCACGTATCGAAGGTGGAAAACTAAATGAAGTCACAAAAGAAGAGTTGATTCAAGTCATGAATGTAGGTGTGCAAGAGTACTTATATTATCCAGTTGTACCTATGAATGTTTGTTTGATTCGAGCAACTACGGCAGATACAGAAGGTTATGCATCGATGGAAGGTGAAATTACTTACATTGATGTCTTACAACTTGCTCAAGCTGTACACAATAATGGTGGTACTGTTATTTTACAAGTAAAGCGTGTTGTAAAAGCAGGAACACTTCATCCAAAAAGCGTAAAAATTCCTGGATTCTTAGTTGATGCGATTGTAGTCGAGTCAAATCAAGAACAACTATATAACGGATCTGATCGATTCTTTTCAGGAGACTATATCGCCGATGATAGTGATGTAAATATATTGCCTCTTGATCAAAGAAAAGTGGTCGCAAGACGTGCTTTAATGGAAGTAAAACCAGGTTATGTAGGAAATGTAGGCGTTGGTATTGCCGATGGAATTGGAAATGTGGCTCGTGAAGAAGGCGTTTCTGATTTATTTACGTTAACCGTTGAAACAGGACCTGTAGGAGGTACAACAGCACAAGGAATTTTCTTTGGAGCTACAGTCAATGCACGTGCCATTATGGATATGCCAGCCCAATTTGATTTCTATGATGGAGGTGGACTGGATGTTGCCTTCTTATCTTTTGCTGAATTAGATGAAAATGGTGATGTCAACGTTCACAAGTTTAATGGAAAAATCATGGGAACTGGAGGATTTGTCAATATTGTAGCTGGCAGTAAAAAAGTAGTTCTTTGCGGTACGCTTCGTGCAGGCAAGCTGTTGACTACAATTGCGAATGGAAAAATTACAATTGATCAAGAAGGTAAGTTTGAAAAGATGATTAAAAAAGTCGAATCTGTGACTTTTAGTGCAAAACAAGCAGCTTTACAAGGACAAGAAGTTATCTATATCACAGAACGTGCTGTATTTAAGTTGCTTGATGGAAAAGTTGTATTAACCGAAATCGCACCTGGTATGGATTTACAAAAAGACATTATTGATCAAATGGGATTTGTTCCAGTTGTATCTAAAGATTTAAAAGAAATGGATGCATGTATTTTTAAAGAAGAAAAAATGAATATTTATGATGAATTTATAGGAGGATAAAAACATGTCAGAAAATAAAGAAATTAAGAAAGTAGATATTCCATTACATATTGGAGATTCAGCTACATTTGTCAAAACGATTACAGAAACAGATGTTGTTTTATTTGGCGGATTGACTGGAGATTATTCTCAAATGCACTTTAATGAAGAATATATGAAACACACAATGTATGGCACTCGTATTGCACATGGTATTTTAACTTTTGCGATTGGATGTACAGCATCTACTAAAATTCAAGAACAAGTGAAATCACCAGTACCATCTGCATCTTATGGATATGATAAGTTGCGCTTTATTAAACCCGTTTATTTTGGAGATACATTAACATGTAAATATACAGTAGATCGTATTGAAGAAGAAACAAATAAAACTTTCTCGAAATTGGAAATTTTTAATCAGCATGGAGAAATTGTATTATTCGCTATTCATATTTTAAAATTTTTCCCATTAGAAGAAGACGGAGAATAATTTTATGAAAATTGTAATGTTAGGAGCCGGTGCTTTAGGTAGTACCATTGGTGGAACTTTAGCAAGTACAAATGAAGTGCATTTTGTAGATATGTGGAAAGAACATGTCGATTTAATCAATAAAAACGGTCTTAAAATGACAGATGAAAATAAAGATTGGTATGTGAAAGTGGATGCACGCTATGATGGAACAGGAATTGGGCCAGCTGATTTAGTGATTGTTTTAGTAAAATCTTTTGCAACAAAAACAGCGATTCAGCAATTGAAAGAAACAAATGTTATTGGAAAAGATACATTGGTTATGTCTTTACAAAATGGTTTAGGAAATGAAGAAACGATTGCCGAAGTTATTGGTGAAGAAAATGTGATTAGTGGAAAAACATATGCCGGTGGACGTTTGATTGAAGCAGGTTATGTAGCTGGTCGTGTTAAGAGTAAATGGACATATATTGGAGAGTTGGATGGAAAAATTACAGATCGAATTCAAAATGTATGTAAGACATTTAATGAAGCAGGTTTGCTTTGTGAAGTAAGTGACAACATTCGTGGATTGATCTGGGACAAATTATTGATTAACGTAGCTGCTGGTGCACTATGTGGAATTACACATTTGCCATATGGGCCATTATATGAAGAAGAATATTTAAAGGATGTAGCAGTTATGGCTGTTCAAGAAGGTATTGATGTTGCCAAAGCAGCTGGAGTAAAGCTAAAAAATGAAGATCCAGAGTATCCTTGGTATGCAGCTAGTGAAGGTTTACCACCAACATTTAAAACCTCAATTCAACAATCATTAGAGTTTAAGAGACCAACAGAAATTGATTTTATCAACGGATCTGTTGTGGAATATGGTAAAAAATATGGAATTAAGACACCAGTGAACCAAACATTAGTGGCTTGTGTAAAAGGAATTGAAAAATACATTCTTCAATATGAGCCATCATTGCACAAGGAAAAATAATATGGCAACGTATTTAGAACACATGGCTTTTAAAGTTAATGATTTAGATTGGTGTGTCAGATTTTTTCAAGAAGTGTTTGATATGCCCATCCGACTTTCTTTAGGACAAGCACCCCATCGTAAAATTTGGCTTCATGCAGGTATTCAGTTAAACGAAGATTTAGAATATAAAAATGAGGAAGGTCGCTGTGATCATTTCGCATTAATGGTATCTGACTATGATGAAGTATTAAAAAAGTGCTTGGGATATGGTTGTAAAGCATTGCCAACAGGGGAAAACTGGATACAGATGCCAAATGGAATGATTATTGAACTAAAACGTGGAGATCAAAAAGCATTAGATACAATTATTTCCCAAAAACCTTGGGTAGATTAGGAGAAATTATGCGTAAGTTAGTGATTGTGAATGGACCGAATAATAATTTTTACGGAATTCGTAATAAGGGTCAATATGGAAATCAGTTATATGCTGATTTAGTCGAAGAATTGAAAGAATATGGAGCTACTTTAGGTTTTGAAGTGGAATCTTTCCAAAGTAATGGAGAAGGTGCTTTAATTGACTATTTTCAAAGCTTATATTATGAAGCTGAAAAAACAGGAAAAAAAATACCAATGGTATTAAACCCAGGTGCTTATACACATTATAGTTATGCATTGATGGATGCACTCGAATCAGTGCATACTTTGGTACCGGCTATTGAAGTACACATGTCAAATATTCAAGGAAGAGATAATTTTCGTCATATTTCAGTAACAGCGGCAGAATGTTTGGGTCAAGTTTCTGGTATGGGAAAAACAAGTTATAAAATGGCTATGTTTGCGTTTAAACAATTAGAAGAAGAAGGCAACTTGTAGTTAAAATATATTCCTTGATGAAGCTGTAACGGATAAAAAAGTTTTAGCTTGATAAAAAAGACCGATATTTAAGACTTAAAAACTTGAATATCGGTCTTTTGTTTGTATGTTAAGAAATTGTTTTTGGAGAAGATAAATGATTGAATTATTTAATTTGTACTATATTGGTATGACAAAATAGATTATTGTAAACATATTGTTTAAGTTTAAATCCTACAAAATAATGCAACGATTCAATAATCGTTTGAAATAAAAAGATGCACTAGGCATCTTAGTTGTTTTTCATATTTGTTAGGGCAAGAAGAATAGAAAGTTTTCCATATTCTAATGTTAATCCACCCTGCATATATAAAGTATAGGGTTCAACGACTGGAGCATCTGCACTTAGTTCGATTGTACTTCCTTGTGTAAAGCTTCCAGCAGCCATAACTTCATCAAATGGATAGCCTGGCATTGGAGCGGCCATAACACGAACAAATGAATCAATTGGACTTGTGGATTGAATGCCTTGTGTAAAGCTAACAAGATTTTCTTTGGAACCTAGTTCTAAAGTTTGAATGATATCCGTTCTTTCATCATTATAAGCAGGCGATACGTTTTTATAGCCTAATTTTTCTAACATATAAGCTGTGAAAACGGCTGTCTTTAAAGCACTCTTTACAGCATTTGGTGCCATGAAAATACCTTTAAAGAAAGAGTTGTTCAAGTTAAA
This sequence comes from Holdemanella hominis, assembly GCF_014306155.1. NCBI lineage: Bacteria > Bacillati > Bacillota > Erysipelotrichia > Erysipelotrichales > Erysipelotrichaceae > Holdemanella > Holdemanella hominis. The sequence continues at coordinate 10,948 of NZ_JACRWH010000007.1, forward strand.
GTTTGCGCCCAAATCCTTACCGATTCCAGGAGCTGTTAAGCGTTCAGCTACCATATTGATCAATTCTTTATTACCAGCTACATATCCTCCGGTAGAGGCGATTCCTCCACCTAAGTTTTTCATCAAGGATCCCACCACTACATCAGCACCAATATGTCCTGGCTCTAATTTTTCAACAAGTTCACCATAACAGTTATCGACCATGATAATAACGTCTTTGTTTACTTCACGAATCTTTTTGATGATACGCTCAAGCTTTGAAATGGTTAATGATAAACGGTGGGCATATCCTCTAGATCTTTGGATTTCCACTAATTTTACATTGTTTTCTTTTAAACGAGAAATAATCTTATCATCATCAAAATCATCATTCACTAAATCAATTTGTTCATACTTTACACCATTGGCTTTTAAGGATTGTGTAGAATCCCCACATAAACCAATCATTTCCTGTAAAGAATCATATGGAGCACCAGAAATGGAAATCATTGTATCTCCATGTTTTAATAGGGCAGATAAAGTTAAATATAAAGCGTTTGTACCACTCATGATTTGAGGACGTACTAAAGCATCTTCACATCCGAGTACTGTCGCAAAAATACGTTCAATCTTATCACGACCCTCATCATAGTTACCGTATCCGTTAATATCCGCAAAGTCAGAATAAGAAACGTGGTTCTCAATAAATGTAGCTAAGATACGATCTGAATTGTATAAACATACATCATCAATTTTTTTATAAATATCTTTTAAAACGACATCCGATTCTTCTGCCATTTTCAATAAGTCTTTATCAATTTGTTCTAAAATCATAAATAACCTCCAAAAGTCCACTTCTTCTATTATACACGATTTAAATATTTGTGATATGCTCAAGTCAAGATATGAAGGGAAGTAAAAAATGGAAAAAGTATTATTTTTAGATTCGCCCATGAAAGAAAAGCTGTATGGTTCAAGGCGCATCCAAGAAAAGTTTGGCTTCGGTCCTATGGACAAAAAGATTGGAGAATACTGGGCTATTAGTGCACATGATAATGGCTTAAGTAAGATCAAAAATGGAAAATATAAAGGGGAAACATTAAAAGATGTATATTTAAATCATAGAGAATTATTTGCGAATGATCCTCACGATAAGTTTCCACTATTAGTTAAAATTAATGAGATTCAAGAACCATGTTCCGTGCAGGTACATCCAGATGATGCATATGCTAGAAAACATGAAAATGATTTTGGTAAGGCTGAATTTTGTCTGTGGCTAGATGTGGAAGAAGGTACAAAAATCATTCGTGGACATAATGCCAAGACAAAGGAAGAATTTCGAAAGGCCATAGAAGAAAAAGCTTGGGATACTTTATTCGTTCGAAAACCAGTGTGCGCAAATGAATTTGTTTATACACCTGTAGGAACTATTCATGGTATTGAAGGGAAACTAATGATGGCTGAAGTGCAACAATCCAGTGATGTTACATATCGTATATATGATTATGATCGAAAAGATGCGAATGGGAATATGCGAGAACTACATATTGAAAAGGCTATTAAAGTCACAAATATACCGCATATTGAACTAGATGTGCATCCAACAGTTACGATGTTAGAAGGAAATGAAGTCATTGAATATGTGAATGAAAAGTATTTTAGTGTGATTCGATACAAAATTCAAAATGAAATTCAGATCAACAATCCTTCATATTCCTTATGCTTACCATTAAGTGGAAATGGAATCTTACATATTGATGGAAAAGACTATGATATTCAAGTAGGCATTGGCTTTATCATCACAAGTCATACAAAAAGATACTCCATCCAAGGTAATATCGATTTACTGGTAAGTGTGCCAAAATAAAAGATCCGATTGGATCTTATTATTTGATGAAATTCAATAAAAATTCACTGGCACCAATAGTTATAAAACCTTCTTCATCCATCATGGCTTTATAAGGTCGATTTACTACCAATATTTTTTGAATTTGATCATTTAATTTAATGAAAGGACGAATTTCTCGGTTTCGAGTTTCAGAATTTGAGATATCTGTTGAAATTTGAATGTAATATTTACGTTCATTTTTTTGTGCAAAAAAATCAATTTCATTTGTTTTTCGAACGGATTTACCTTCTTTATTTTTTTCAACTGTATCGAAAGTTCCAACATTAATGTTATATCCATTATATATGAGTTCATTGTACACAATATTTTCTAACAATTGTCCCTCATCGGGATACGCAAAATTTAATCGTGCATTTCTTAAACCTGTATCCACAAAATAGTATTTTCTTAAAGCACCAATTTCTTTCTTTCCACGAATGTCATAGCGATTCGCTTCTTGGAGAATGAAGGCATCCTTAAAATATTGAATATATTTTTCAATTGTTTGTGCATCAATGTTTTCATGTTTAACACTTTTAAATGTATTTGATAATTTCTTAGAATTCAACAATTCGCCTGTCAAATCACTAAGAATGGTACAGAGTTCATCTAAGTTTTCTGTTTTCTTTAGCTTATTATGTTCAATAATATCTTTGAAATAGGTTGTTTCAAATAATCCTTTTAAATATTGTTTCTTTGAATTTTCATCTGATAATACTGCAAGTGGCATGCCACCATACTGCATATATTCATATAAGGCATCTGTTTTAGAACCTTGTCTATAACTGTAAAACTCTTCAAAAGATAATGGATGCATATGGATTTGGCTAGCCTTGTCTCTAAATTCTGTCACAATGTCGGTTGACAACATTTTTGAATTGGATCCAGTAATATAAAGGTCTATGTTTTTTTCATGAGAAAGTCCTAATACAACATCAACAAAAGAGATGGTTTCTGTATCTTTCGCTTTGGCTAATTTGATTTTTCCACCTGTTAATGCAGGATTAACAATTGTAAAAACACGTTGAATCTCATCTAAAATGACGTAACAGTCACTCTTATCTTTAGTGATAGAACGTACATACTTTCCTAGCTCAATGGGATTTCTTAAATGGGCATTCTTATCATCATCAAGTTCAATAAGAATTATATTTTCTTCAGGTACATTATTTTCTATAAGATAATCGGTGAATATTTCATGCAACAAATAGGATTTACCAGTTCTTCTTGGTCCAGTTATGACTTTTGGAAACCCGTTGTTCTTTAATGCGATAAGTTGATTTAAGTATTTAGTTCTTTTTATCATTTTGATCACCTTTTTTGTAGAATTCTACACTTTTTCTGATTACATTTTAAAATGATTTAAAGAATAATTCAATTTATAATCATTTTTTTTGTAGAATTCTACATTTTTTCTGACTATAAATTAATGATACACAGATAAAAAGTGGCCTGTATCCTTTACTTTAGGATTTTTGACCACTTTATTTTATCTACAATCATTTTTTTTGTAGAATTCTACATATTTTAGGATTTATGAAAACTTAGAATGGATTTGAAGAGATCCCCATCTGTTTCAATCATAAACGTGCCATTTTGTACTTCGGTAAAACTTTTAACAATCGCAAGACCTAGACCGCTGCCAGCTTCATGCCTTGATTTATCGCCACGCACAAAACGTTCGGTAATATCACTATCAAAATCAAGCGGTTCTTTCGAAGTGTTTTTCATTATGATCATAACCGAATTACCAATGTCTTTTACATCCAAGAATACACGTGTGTTTTCAAGAGCATACTTAGAAATATTGGTAAATAAGTTTTCAAAAATACGATACGTCTTGTTTCCATCCAAACATACATGAATTTCTTTTTCTGGAAGATTTGTCACAAGCTGAAGATTTTTAGCTTGTAGAAGCTCTTCATTTTCTGCACATACCTGCTCCATGAATTCAATGATGTTAATATCAGAATATTCTAAATCAATATTACCACTATTGGCTTTGGATACTTCAAACAAATCTGTGATTAGAATGCTTAAACGATCGGTGTATTGATTCAATCGTTCTAAATAACTCTTTTTATCTTCCTCGCTAATACTAGGATCATTTAATAACTCTACATAATTTTTAATACCCGTTAATGGCGTTTTTAAATCATGTGATACATTTGAAATCAATTCTGTCTTGAGATTCTGTGATTGTACTTGTTCTTTTACAGCTTGTTCAAAACCATCCTTAATTTGATAGATATTATTGTTTAAAGATTGGAATAAACCAGAATCTGTAGGCTTAATATTCTCAAAATTACCACTCGATAGATCTTCAGTCATATGTAATATGTCTTGGTATTGACTTTGCACATTTTTGATTTTCTTATAGCCCACAATGCTGATGCCAATTAATGATATAACGACGATAAAGAAAGAGAAGAATGGAATGTTAAGCAATGATATAAACGCAAGAATCAAAATCAGACATATTGAGAAAATAATATACTTTTTAAGGATTTCATCCGATAAATCGGTTGAAATGATTTGTTCCACTTTATTTGAGAAATAAAGAATGAATTTTCCAATCCATGTTTTATGAAAGAACCAGTCTTTAACCGATGCTGTAAATTGACATTTTAACCAATATACGGATAAACCAATAAAGAATAAGGTGATAGACCACGCAAGAATATTCACTCCATATACGATAGGCTGACTCAATTCAATGTGATAACGATTTAGAATGTGTAAGAATGTACCTTCAATCGAATAGGTAGTTAATATGCATGTACCACTAGCTAGTAGGGCATCAATTGTTAGAAACAAGATAAATGCAGGTTCAAATAACCAGTTATTCACATGTCTAAAGATATAGGCTTCCTTTTCATACGCATATTTATTAAGGAAGACATATAGAGCGATAATGGCACTACAAATCAAGAAGGCTGTCATAAAGAAATAGGCGTATTGATCGGCATCTAAATCTAAGAAGTCAATTAGACTTGTATTATCATAATTTAAAACAGCTGGAATATAGAATGTTAATACGACATCACTTGGCATATGAAGTGTATAGCCTGGAAATGGCTTTCCATCACAATAATATGTGCCACCATAGTATTCATAATACTTTTCACTGTTATAGTTAATAAGATTCACAATATTATCCGTTACATTTAAAGTGTTCGAATCTAAAGTATCATAATATCTTGTATCTTTTTTCTTTACATTCACATTAAATTGTTTTGAAGTGATTTTATTGTTTACATCACACGTATAAAAGAAGTTTGGATCATTCTCAAAAATGTTTTTTGCGCTAGATAAAGATGAGTCTAACCCTTTTTTTATATCCTTTTGAATATCTTCCGGTGTATCTTTCTCAAAAGTAATATATTCATACTTTGGATCTTGTTCCAATTTTTTAGCAAGAATAAAAGCTGTAAGATTCTGCTCTAAAGTTTCAGGAAGCTTCGTTGGAGTAGCGGTAGAAACATTTGGATAAAAACTTGTCACTATACAAGAACTAATGATGCATAAAGCACATAGTATTGTTAAAAAAATATTTTTCTTTTTCATTGTATATTCTCCATTTTATAGCCCTGCCCCCATACAACCTTAATATAAATAGGCTTTTTAGGGTTGGCCTCGATTTTTTCACGTAATTTACGAATATGAACCATAATCGTTTCCGTGTTGATAGCTTCTTCTTTCCATACCAATTCATAGATTTGTTGGCTAGAAAAGACTTGCCCAGGGTGTGAAATCAATAGTTTTAAAATATCAAACTCTTTTGGCGTTAATTTAATATCCCTTGAATTTAACGTCACTCTTTTTGTCGTATTATTTAACACAAGATCACCAATCATATACTCATCTTCGTTCTTTGTCTCATTTTTTAGATTTAAGATTTGTTCATATCTTCTTAAATGCGAACGCACTCTTGCGACTAGCTCCATACTTTGAAATGGCTTGGTGATATAGTCATCGGCACCAATATTTAAACCTGTGATTTTATCGATATCTTCACTTTTTGCACTTAAAAATAGAATCGGAAAGTCATGATGTTTTCTTGCTTCCATGACCATAGAAATGCCATCCATAACAGGCATCATAATATCTACGATGGCTAAATGAATATCGTTTGTTTCAATCTTTTCTAAGCCTTCTTTTCCATTTGCGGCAAGAATCACATTGTAGCCTTGATTCTTCATATAAATTCCGATAGCTTCACGAATTCCTTGTTCGTCTTCTACCACTAATATTGTATGTTCCATAAAGTTCTCCTTTTAATAATGTAAATAAAATCCAATGCATGCACATAATATCCCAATGTATAACATAATTATAACCACCTTTCGATAATTTGAAACAATTGCGTAAGACCATAAGAATAGGCAATCAAAGATAATGGCTTACCCAAAAGAATGATGCAGACAAATTTTTTGAGTGACATATGTGTCAGTCCTGCAAGCATACACAAGAGATCATCAGGTGCACAAGGTAAGAAAATAGCTAACATAAAGAAGGTATCAAATTTATTTTGATCATATGTATACTTCATATATTTGTCGTAATCTTTCTTTTTACATAATTTTAGAATGATTCTATGACCATATTTACGAACAAGTAAAAAGATACATATGGATCCGATACAAATACCTATATAGTTATATATAAATCCATTGACTGCTCCAAAAGCTGTAATACCCAAGGCACTTGATGCACCACCGGGAATAATGGGGATAATCACTTGAATGATTTGTAGAAGAATAAAAAGTAGGGGTGCCAAAATTCCTGCCTTAGATAGTGTAGCCTGTAGAAGCTGTGGATTTGTGAAGTATCCTTGGGAAAAGAAATAAACGCAAATAAGAATCATAAGGATCAATCCAAAGTGTGTTATGTTTTGTATGTTTTTATTTGTCATAAAGTATCACCATGATTAATATAACGAATAATTATTAAGGTTCTTTAGTGATAAATCTTAAAGTTTTCTAAATAATTGAATTAAAAAGTTGGAAAAGTTGTCAAAAAGGCATAAAAAAGGTTGGAAAAGTGGACAAAATAAAAAAATATGGGTTGGAAAAATAGTGCAAATTGTAATAAATGCTTTATATAAAAGGAAAACAAAAAACTTGTGTAAATTATACACAAGTCTTATTCATAAGCTTTGTATGTACGAATAAGCAATGGAAGTTCAGCCATCAACATACCCATCCATCCAGCTAGATATGAGTATGGTAAAGCCTCGATGCCTAGATGTAAGCTAAATACAAGTGGGGCAGCTACAATAACTCGAACTGTCATATTCACTAGACTTGAAATGAGCGTAATTTTTAAATCGCCAATCCCTCTAAAAAAGCCTTGGATTCCATTGGTGAAGGCAGGAAGAATATACATGATGGAAATTAAATGTAGATAAGTCACTCCATGCATAATAACTTCTTCATCTTGTACAAATAGACACATCAATGGTTTTGCGAAGATAAAACATACTAGAAAGATAAATATACCGTAGATGGATTCTAAAACCATTCCGCAACGAAATCCTTCCTGCATACGATTTTTCTTTCCGGCGCCCTTATTTTGTGCCATTAAAGCTGTCATAGAGTGAGCAATGTTTTGTTCCGGGGTATACGCAAAGTCATCAATTCGATTGACGGCCGTAAAGGCAGCTACAACCGATACACCCATTGTATTGACAATCATTTGAATACCAAGCTTTCCAAGTTGTACAGTCGCCTGCTGCATTGCACTTGCCCAGCCATACGCAATGGTTCTTTTTAATAATGAAATATCAAAGATAAGCCACTTTTTACCCAGTTGTAGAAGTGGCACTTTCTTTTGTATATATAGAATACAGAATAGGCAACATAAAGCTTCACAAATCACAGTAGAAATGGCACATCCTTTACTTCCTGCATGTAAAACGACCACAAAGAATAAGTCTCCAAAGATATTTAAAATGGAACTGATAATTAAGAAATATAGGGGTGATTTACTGTCGCCTAAAGCGCGTAGTGTACTCGCAAAAAAGTTGTATAAAAAGGTAAAAACTAAACCGGCAAAGATGATTTGGAGATAGGTATTAGTCATATTGAAAATAGATGAATCTACCTGCATAAATTTAAGAGTTTGTGGCGAAAAAAATATGCAAATCAGTGTTAATACAAGTGAAAATACAAGTCCTGCAAGCATGGTTGTGCTCATTTGACGAGCGAGTTTTTCTTCATTTTTAGCCCCATAATACATGCCAACCAATATGCTTGCACCCATACAAAGTCCATTTAGAAATAGGATGAATAATGTCGTGATTGGATTACAAATTCCGACTGCGGCTAAAGCTTCTTTTCCAACAAAGTGCCCTACAATAATACTGTCAACGGCATTATATGTTAATTGGAATAGATTTCCCAATACTAAGGGAATGGTAAAGTGAACTAACATAGGCATGATTTTGCCTTGTGTCATATCTTGTGTCATAATCAAACTTCCTTTTTTTATCCATATTTTGCGCTTTTTCATCCAAAAATTCAATATTATGTTAGAATAGTCTCATGAAAATTTCAGTAGAACAATTAAAACAATTAAATAAAGAAGAATATATCTTAATTGATATTCGTGATGCCGAAGAAGCCTTTAAAAATCCAATCGAGAACAGTATTGTATTAAGTGGAGAAAGTGTTTTATCCAAAGAATTTGATTCAACTAAGAAGATTATTGTCGTTTGCGCTCAAGGCTATGTCAGTGATGTTGTTGCACAAAAATTGCAGGAAAAATATGAAGCGTATAGTGTAGATGGTGGGTATGTTTCAATCGTTATGGATAAGATGAACACAAATGTGTCGGATGATTTTTGTGCACAAGTCGAAAGAAGTATTATTAAAACGTATCGAAGAAAGATTTGGTCAAAATTTACGAAGGCTATCCGTGATTATGAGCTTGTCAAAAAAGGCGATTGCATTGCGGTGTGTATTTCGGGTGGAAAAGATTCGATGTTGATGGCAAAATGTTTTCAAGAACTGCATAAACATTCACCGGTTCATTTTGATGTGAAATATATCGTGATGGATCCAGGCTATTCAAAAGAGAATCGCGAGGTTATTGAAAAGAATGCCAAAAAACTAAATATTCCAATTGAAATCTTTGAGAGTGATATTTTTGACAATGTTTTTAATATTGAAAAGAATCCATGTTATATATGTGCAAGAATGCGAAGAGGTCATTTATATAACTATGCCAAGAATTTAGGGTGTAACAAAATAGCTTTGGGACACCACTATGATGATGTGATTGAAACCATTTTAATGTCGATGCTTTATGGGGGACAAATTCAAACGATGATGCCAAAGTTACATTCAAATAACTTTAAGGGTATGGAAGTCATTCGACCACTATACTTGATTCATGAAGATGATATTAAGATTTGGGCAAAACACAACAATCTGTATTTCATTCAGTGTGCATGCAAATTCACTCAGGCTTGTGCCAATGAAACATGTTTAACACAATCCAAGTCAAAGCGTTTAGAAATGAAAAACTTAATCAAGGAATTGAAGAAAGTCAATCCGTTTGTAGAACAAAATATTTTTAAGAGTGTAGAAAATGTAAGCCTTAAAACCGTGATTGCCTATAAGGATGATCATGCAAGACATCACTTTTTAGATACGTATGATGAAGAGGGAAATGAATAGTTTCTCTCTTTTCATTTTTATTTACAAAAATGTAATAATTTACATTGACTATTTTTCACTACGTTCTATAATGGAATTATTGTGGAGGAAACGAATTATGTATAAAACAGAAAGCTTTAAACCAGATACTTTTAAACCCGCTCGTTTTGAGTCTGATGGAAAAATTACATTGTCAGGAAAAGAAATTCCATATCATACAATTTGTGAAGACAATGTCATCTATGGACCAGATGGAAATCCAGTCGCATCAATTTTCACGTATGCCTATTTTAGAAGCGATGTAGAAGATACAGCTGATCGTCCTGTTGTCTTTGCGTATAATGGAGGTCCTGGATCGAGTTGTATGTATGTTCATGCAGGTTTTTTAGGAACGCGTCGTATGCAGTATGATGAAGTGGATCGTGAAAGTGCTTTTGGACCTTATAAAGTCATTGATAATCCAGATTGTTTGATTGATATTGCGGATATCGTATTGATTGATCCTGTTGGAACCGGATATGGTGTATTGATTGATGAGAGTAAGAAGAAAGATTTCTTTGGCATTGAACAAGATGCAGAAGCCCTATTGACAGTTCTTGAAGCTTGGGTTCGTCGTTATAATCGTGGTTTGTCACCAAAATATTTATGTGGCGAAAGTTATGGATGTACTCGTAGTGCAGTCGCTGCAGGAATTGCTGCCACAATGGGAAGGGAAAGAGGCTATGGTATTGCCTTTGATGGTATTGTGTTTATTGGAAATACGGTTACTGTAGGTAAATACTTTGGTGAAGGCTTACCTGTTGAAACAAGTGTATTGGGATTTCCTACATATGCAGGTGTAAACTGGTATCACAATCATCCAACTGATCAAAGTGTAGAAGATTTTGTGGAAGAAGCAAAGGCTTTCGCAGACCATGATTATGTACTTGCACTTTATAAAGGAGAAGCCATTTCGGAAGAAGAAAAAGAACATATCTTAGAAAAAGTAAGTTATTATACAGGTGTTTCTAGAGAATACTTGATTCGTCATGGCTTAAAAATTGATGATGATGATTATCGTCAAGAAGTATTAAAGACAAAAGGAAAAGCTGTATCTCGTTATGATGGTCGTGTGACTCGTCCATTATTAGAGCCCGAACAAGATGAAATCAAAAAGGCATTGTGGGATGATGCGACAGCCGATCGTTACGATACATTCTTCTATGCTGCATTTACAGGAGATCTACTTCCAAAATTAAATGTAAAATTAGACCGCAACTTTATTCCAGGAACTGATTATTATATGCATTGGGATAAAGAAGAAAAGAAAGGTACAACCGCAGAAGAATTGCGTTATGCAATGACACGTCGTCCAGGAATGCGTGCATTCTTTGCGAATGGATGGTTTGATCTATGTACTGAATTTGGATATGCATGGCACACAATGGATCATGCTGGACTTCCAAAAGATCGTGTATTCTGGAAAGGATACAAAAGTGGACATATGATTTATCTTGGTGAAGATAATGTTCATGAATTATGTTCAGATATTCGTGATTTTATTCTTGGTAAGAATCCTAAATCTCAATTTTAATAAATGGCTCACTTCGGTGAGTCTGTTTATCTTGTGATGATAAATAATGGAAAAATAGTGAACTTTTAATGGAAGTAATTGGCTTTTTGAAAGTCACAACGGAATCACCGAAATGTTTCAATGAAACATTTCTCATTTTCGTTAAAACATACAAATAAACATTTGTGAATTTCGTTAAATATGTGTGTTGAACATTTTTAAAATTCGTGAGTGATTGTGATAAAAGACAAAACCGTTGGATTACTACCCAACGGTTTTTTTATAAGGCATTTTTGCACGCATATCTTTTAATCGATTTAATGCGGCAAGTAAGGTTTCATCTTTTTTCGCAAAGTGGAAACGAATATAGCGATTTTCCTTCTCTTTAAAGAAACTAGATCCAGGAACGGCCGCCACACCGACGTTTTTAATGAGATCCACACAGAAATCTAAATCTGAATCATAGCCAAATTCACTGATATCCACCATGACATAGTAAGCTCCTTGAGGTTCTGTATGCGGAATGTTCAATTCTTTTAAGCCATTGAGGAATAGATCTTTCTTATGTGTATATAGCTTTTGTAGTTCATCATAATAAGCATCACTAAATTCAAGCCCTACTACAGCTGCTTCTTGAAGTGGAGCTGCCGCACCAACGGTTAAAAAGTCATGTACTTTCTTGATTTGTTCGATGATATTTTCAGGGGCAATACAATAGCCTAAACGCCACCCTGTAATGGAATACGTTTTAGATAGGGAACTACAAGAAATGGTTCTTTCAAACATACCAGGTAAAGAAGCAAAATATGTATGTTTGTATGGTGCATATACAATGTGTTCATAAACTTCATCCGTAATCACATACGTATCATATTTTACGGCAAGACATGCGATATATTCCAATTCTTCTTTTGAGAACACTTTTCCGCAAGGATTACTTGGATTGCACAAAATCAAAGCTTTAGGATTTTGTTTAAACGCATTTTCTAATTCTTCTTTATCAAAGTTGAATACAGGTGGATGTAAAGGAACATAAATTGGATTAGCACCACAAAGGATGGAATCCGCCCCATAGTTTTCATAGAATGGAGAGAAAACAATCACTTTATCGCTTGGATCACAAACACTCATCATGGCTGCCATCATAGCTTCGGTACTTCCACAAGTGACAACGATGTTCTTGTTTGAATCTAAATCTAGATTCATGTATTTCGATTGTTTCTTGGCCAAGGCATCTCTAAAGTTTTGGGCACCCCAAGTAATCGCATACTGGTTAAAGTCTTCATGGGCAACTTGTTCTAGTCGATTCAAGATTTCTTTTGGTGGATCAAAATCAGGAAATCCCTGCGATAGATTGATCGCATCATATTCATTTGCGATTCTTGTCATTCGACGAATTACAGAATCCGTAAATGTCTTGGTTCTTTTTGATAATTCTTTCATAATCACACTTCCTTTTTCATTTTTTGCATTGTATCATTTTTTGTGGAAATGTAAAATAAAATTGAGGTGATATTCGATGGAAAAATCTAAAGTATACTATACGGATTTTCATACCCGTAAATTAGGTGAGGGTCTACCTACAAAACTGCAATTGTTGGCTAAGAAAGCAGGAATTGCCAATTTGGATCTAGATGGAAAGTTTGTCGCAATCAAAATGCATTTTGGAGAATTAGGAAACATTGCATATTTACGCCCAAATTATGCACGTGCCATTGTAGATGTGGTAAAAGAATTAGGGGGAAAACCATTCTTGACCGATTGTAATACAATGTATCCAGGATCAAGAAAAAATGCTTTGGAACATTTGGAGTGTGCCTGGCAAAATGGATTTACTCCACTTACTGTAGGATGTCCAATTTTGATAGGAGATGGACTAAAAGGAACAGATGATATTGAAGTGCCAGTCGTTGGTGGAGAATATTGTCAAACAGCTAAAATAGGTCGTGCAATTATGGATGCCGATGTCTTTATTTCTTTGACACACTTTAAAGGTCATGAATCAACAGGCTTTGGTGGAACCATTAAAAATATTGGTATGGGATGTGGTTCGCGTGCAGGTAAAAAAGAACAACATTGTTCAGGTACTCCACATGTTGATGAAAAGCTATGTCGTGGTTGTAAACAATGCTTTAAAGAATGTGCGAATAATGGATTGGAATATGATGAAACAACACATAAGATGTATATCAATGAAACAAACTGTGTTGGATGTGGACGCTGTTTAGGGGCATGTAATTTTGATGCGATCTCCTTCAATAACTATAATGCGAATGAATTGTTGAATAAGCGTATGGCTGAATACACAAAGGCTGTTGTGGATGGACGTCCTAACTTCCATATTTCTTTGATTGTGGATGTTTCACCAAACTGTGATTGTCATGCCGAAAATGATTTACCAATTTTACCAAATATTGGAATGTTGGCATCTTTTGATCCACTTGCCCTAGATCAAGCCTGTGTAGATTTATGTATGAAGGCAAAACCAATGCCAGGATCACAATTAGATAAACATCTACATGATCCAAACTTCTGTGATCATCATGACCACTTCACAAATTCTACACCTGAATCAGAATGGAAATCTTGTTTAGAACATGCTCAAAAGATTGGTTTGGGAAATCGAGAATACGAGTTGATTGAAATGAAATAAACAGTAGCCTAGGCTACTGTTTTATTTAGTATACGAACTAAAATTGGAACGATGATCAATTGAATGATGATTCCAGGAAGGCAAGTGATAAAGCTTGCCGTCATAAATACAGATAGTGTATAGCCTTGTGTACTTAGTACAAATGTGTTGATTAAGCCATTCACAATTCTTCCTGCAAGCATCGCAATAATTAAACTTATGTATAATTTGGGCATTTCGTTTTTGAAATTGATGTGTTTTTCACACAAGCCAGTAACTAAACCATATACAGCTAGTTCAATCATCATTTGGGGCAAAATCATGGCTGGAGGCATTCCTGTTGTCATACTTGAAAAAAATGGTGTAATAATTCCGCATGCCAAACCATAGGGAGCTCCACAAAATAAGCCACAAATCAATACAGGAATATGCATTGGTAAAAATACACTACCTCCATTTGGAATCACGTGAAAGGCCATTGGAAGTAATACGCCTAGGGCGATACATAAAGCGCAAGATACTAATTTTTTGGTTGTACTTTTCATAATCAGATTCCTCTTTTTTTATTAAAAAACAAATTTCTTTAAGCGAGAAAATGCTTCTTCCACTAAAATTGATGGTAAAGCTAAATTCATTCGAATTGTATTTGGATTCATAAATGGACGGCCATCTTGCCAACATACACCATAGTGAACCCCTTTCTTTAAAAGTTCATCCATCGTGATATCATGTGTATCTAAATACTTTGTGCAATCTAGATACAACATATATGTTCCTTCTGGCTTAATGACTTCAATGCCTTTGAAATTGTTGTGGATAAAATCAAGTGCATAATCTATATTATTCGAAATGACTTCATTTAATTCATTGACCCAATCCAATCCCTCTTTACAATAAGCGCCCATAAGAGCATGAACACTTAATATGTTAGGTGAATTGTAGTGAGATAAAGAGGCTTGTTTATTTAATCGATCACGAAGATATTTGTCGTAAACAATATGGTATGAACCGACTAAACCTGCAAGATTGAATGTTTTACTAGGGGCATAGGCCGCAATCGTTCTTTTCTTGGCATCTTCACTTATGGATTGCGTAGGAATATGTGTGTTTTCTTTACGTACTAGATCGGACCAGATTTCATCGCTAAAGACTAAAACATCATGTTTTTTACAGATATCCATAAATGTCTGGATTTCTTCTTTTTTCCATACTCTTCCTGTTGGATTGTGTGGGGAACAGAAAATCGCAAAATGGATATTATGTTTGATAATCTTCCTTTCAATATCTTCATAATCCATAGTCCAGATATCTTCTTTTTTTAACGGACTATCAATAATTTTTCTTCCCAAATTATTCAATGTGTGAATAAACCCAATATAACATGGTGACTGCACTAAAATGGGTTCGCCACTAGCACTAAAAGTCTCAAGTGCACTGGACAAAATACCAAGAACACCATTTTCATATCCGATAGCCTCTTTTTCCACATCTATGCCATGTGTTTCTTTTTGCCAGAATTGAATGGCTTTATAGTAATCTTCTGGCATTTCAAAATATCCAAAGTGAGGCTCGTTGATTCTTTCAATCATTTGTTTTTGAATATTTTCAAAAACAGGATAGTTCATATCTGCAACCCACATAGGGATTGTAGAAAAGTTTGGGTCTACCTCTACATCTTTAATAGGTAGAACATCAAGGGCAAGGGCATCATGTCCTTTTCGATTTAAAAGAGTTGTAAAATCGTATTTCATAATAAAAAATTCTCCTTAACACAATAATAGTATAATTTTTTGGAATTTGAAATATTGAACAATATCATGTATAATGCTCGCATGACAGATAGTACTTCAACTTTAAAAAAGATTGTCGACTTATTGATTGACATCATCTATAAGACACATACCTATTTCTTGAGTATGAATGACTCATTTGAAGCACAATTATCTGATAAGCAACTTCACTTCTTGATTATTGGCTTGTTGGGTATCGGAATGCTTCTTGTGATTTATCCACTATTTAAGTGGATGGCTAAAAAGAACTTAACTGTTTTAATTAGTTGGTTCTACGTATTTACTGTACTTGTAGTTATTACGTTTGCGATTGAAATAGGCCAATGGTATTCGCATACAGGCGAAATTGACTTCAACGATATTTTGGCAGGTTTGGTCGGCTATTTTGCGATGTCCTTTATATTCCTGCTTGTGGTTGCGATTATCGAATTAATAAAATCGATTTTTAAGAAGAAATAATCAAAAGTTATTTCTTCTTTTTGATTCCATTTGTGGGATGATTAAATCAGAAAGAAGGAATGCCTATGCGCACACGATTTTATAATGCACGTATACTGACAATGAAGGATTTTGATGTTTTTTCAGGGGAAGTCTGGATAGAAGATAATAAGATTATATATGTAGGAAAAGTGAAAACTTCTACTTTTTGTTTTGACCGAGAAATAGATGTACACCAGAATCTAATTATGCCAGGATTTATTAATGCGCATACTCATTCTGGAATGACTTTTTTAAGATCAATGGCCGATGATATGCCTTTGCAGCAATGGCTAAAGGAAAGGGTATTTCCGATTGAGGAAAAACTAACACAAGAAGATATTTATTTCTTTTCAAAACTTGCGATATTAGAATATCTAACGAGTGGAATCACTACAAATTTTGACATGTATTTAAATCCTGAAGCAATTGTACATGCAAGTCTTGATATGAATTATCGAACGGTATTATGTGGTGCAGTTAATGATTTTTGTCTATCTGTAGAAGATGTAGAACGCTGCTTCAATGCATACAATCAAAAAAATAGTTTGATTTCTTATATACTAGGTTTTAGTCATGAATATACCAATTCAAAAGAAAAAATTCAACAAGTTGCAGCCTTATCTCATAAATATAAAGCGCCAGTTTATACACATTTAAGTGAAACAGAATATGAAGTTAATACATGCAAAGAAAAGACGGGACGCAGCCCTATTGAATACTTATGTGATCTAGGTGTATATGACTATGGTGGAGGTGCATTTCATTGCGTACATATGAGCACGCATGATTTAGATTTATTCGCCAAAAAACATTTGAATGTCATCACAAATCCAGCATCCAATCTAAAACTAGCTAGTGGTATAGCTCCAATCCAATCAATGCTTCAACGAAATATCAATGTATGTTTAGGAACGGATGGTGCGGCAAGTAATAATTGTCTAGATATGTTTAGAGAGATGTTTTTAGTGACAGGACTAGCTAAATATAAAGAGAAGGATGCTTCTGCAGTCGATGCTTACGAAGTGTTGAAAATGGCGACAGTGAATGCTGCGAAAGCTTTACATTTAAATTGTGGTGTCTTAGAAGTTGGAAAGTTGGCAGATTTAATTATTTTAGATTTACATCAACCGAATATGCAGCCAATTAACAATGTCGCAAAAAATATTGTATACAGTGGATCTAAATTCAATGTAAAATGTACTATGGTCAATGGTAAAATTCTATATGAAGATGGACACTTTCATGTGGGATTTGAGATTGAGGCACTATATGATGAAGTACAAAAAAGGGTAGAGAGGTTAATGCGATGAATATACAGATTTTTGGGAAAAACAAATGCTTTGATACAAAGAAAGCACAACGCTATTTTAAAGAAAGAAATATTAAGTTTCAGTTTATTAATTTAGACGAAAAAGAAATGAGTAAGAAAGAATTTGAGAGTGTGCTTAGACAAGTTGGCATTGATTCCATGATTGATCCAAAGGCTAAGGATAAAGAATTATTGACAATGTTGAATTACTTGTCGAATAAAGAAGATAAAGTGTATCTCAATCAGCACATATTAAAAACGCCAATCGTGCGTAACGGCAAATTGGCGACAGTAGGCTACGAACCAAATGTTTGGAAAACATGGGATTAGTCTTTGTATAAGAAACAATCTTTTTCATGAGAATAAATCACACCGATGGCTTGAAGAAAGGAGTATATAATGGTACTTCCTACAAACTTCATGCCTCTTTTTTTTAAATCATTTGATATGGAATCTGAAAGAGTCGATGTAGTTTTTCCTGTTTCATAGATAATCTTTCCATGTGTAAAAGTACATAAATAATTATAAAAAGTTTGATACTCTTCTTGAATGGATTTAAAAATCTTCGCATTTGAAATACTTGCTTTGATCTTTAATTTGTTACGAATGATATTAGGATTGTTTCTTAATTGTTCTATTTTTTCTTCATCAAATTCAATCACTTTATCAATGTCAAAATCTTCATAAGCCTCTTTAAAAGCTTCTCTTTTATTTAGAACACACTGCCAACTAAGACCTGCCTGAAAAGATTCAAGGATCAACATTTCAAATAGATATTTTTCATCTATATTCAGTTTTCCCCATTCATAATCATGATATTCAATATATTTTGGATTGTTTAGATTACACCACGTACACCGTTTCATAATTTCATTTTAAAGTAGATAAAATGTGAACTCAATGATAAAATTGAATCAGTTGGTTATTCTCACTTGAGAATAACGGGAAGGATTTTATGCAAGATTCATTTGGTCGAAATATAAATTATATGCGAATCTCATTAACTGACAGATGTAACTATGCTTGTTACTACTGCAAGCCAGACATTTCAAAACATCTTTGTCATTCAGATATATTGACGTATGAACAACTTTTAGATATTTGTAGATGTGCCATTACTTTAGGAATCACTCGATTTAAAATCACGGGTGGGGAACCCACACTTCGTAAAGGCTATATTGATTTTATTCGCAGGTTAAAAGAATTGGATGGAGTTGAACAAGTAACTCTCACAACCAATGGAAGTTTATTTTCTTTTACAGATTTAGATGAACTAAAAAAAATAGGGCTTGATTGTATTAACTTTTCAATTGACACACTCGATGAATCTGAATATTTGAAGATATGTAAAAAGAACAATTTGAAGAAGGTTCTTTCAAATCTAGAATATGCCTATCAGATTGGAATCCCTGTGAAAGTGAATTGTGTTGTGGACAATCTATTTTCGCTTTCTCGATTTGAATCTATGTTAGAACTCATCAAAGATAAAAAGATTGCGTTGCGATACATTGAATTGATGCCACTAAAATATAGTGATCGAAACTCCAAAATGAATGAACTGATTGAATATGTACAAAAGAATTATACATTAAATGCATATAATAATAAGCTTGGCAATGGACCAGCTCATTATTATACAATACCAGAGTTTCAGGGATATATTGGTTTTATTGAAGCGTTACATAATAAATTTTGTGGTCAATGCAATCGCGTGCGCTTAAGTAGTGTAGGACGATTGAAATTATGTTTATTCCATAGTGATGGAGTGGATTTAAAACCTTATCTAAATGATTTGGAAGAACTAGAAAAAGTGATGAAAGAGTGGATATTCAAGAAGCCTAAGGAACATCATTTTGAAGAAGAACATTCGTCGACGGTGATGAATGAAATTGGAGGTTAAAATGGAATTAACACATTTTGATGAACATGGAAATGCATGCATGGTGGATGTAAGTGAAAAGGATGTTACTTCAAGAAGTGCTTGTGCGGTTGGAAGTATATTGGTAAATGAAGAAATTCTAAATAAAATTGAGCAGAGCGACATGAAAAAAGGAGATGTATTAGGTGTAGCTCGTATTGCCGGAATTATGGGTGTAAAAAAGACGAGTGAGTTAATTCCTTTATGTCATCCTTTAATGATCAATAAGGTGAATATTGATTTTGATGTTGATAGAGCAAATTGTTTGATCTATGCCTACTGTACCGTGAAGTGTAATGGAAAAACGGGTGTAGAAATGGAAGCTTTGACAGGTGTAAATGTTTGTCTTCTGACAATTTATGACATGTGTAAAGCTGTAAGTAAAGATATGGAAATCAAAAATGTACATTTGGTTTCTAAATCAGGTGGAAAAAGTGGAGATTTTGTATGGAAGGAATAATTAAAGCTATTTGTATTAGTGAACATAAAGGAACAGAAAAACATCCGGTTCAAGATATTGATATTATTAAGAATCATGGATTAGAAAATGATGCGCATGCGGGTAAATGGCATCGCCAAGTTTCTTTATTATCGTATGAAATGCGTGAAGAATTTAAGGCTAAAGGAGCTGATGTAGAGGATGGTGCCTTTGGCGAGAACTTACTTGTATCAGGTATTGAATTCACAAGTTATCCAGTAGGAACACAATTTAAGATTGGGGATGTATTACTAGAACTGACGCAAATAGGCAAAAGCTGTCATTCGCATTGTGCAATCTATCATCAAGTTGGTCAATGTATTATGCCTCATCTAGGTGTATTTACGCGTGTAATACATGGTGGGCATATTTGCGTTGGAGATACCGTTGAAGTCATTGAAAATAAAGATTCTAGAATGCGTGTAGCCGTATTGACATTAAGTGATAAGGCAAGTACTGGACAAAGAAAAGATGAGAGTGGTCCATTAATTGAAAAGATCATGACAGAACATGGATACAATGTGACAAGTGTGACAGTGATTGCGGATGATGAAAATGAAATTGTTTCGCAACTCATCAATTTAAGTGATCGTTGCCAAAATGATTTAATTCTTACAACCGGAGGTACCGGACTTAGTATTCGTGATGTGACGCCAGAAGCCACAATGAAAGTTATGACAAGAAATGTTCCAGGTATTAGTGAAGCATTGCGCTATGAATCGATGAAATATACAAATAAGGCCATGTTGTCTCGTGGTGCAAGTGTATTAAGAAATCAGACTTTGATTATTAACTTGCCAGGAAGTCCTAAGGCAGTAAAGGAAAGTCTAGATATTATTTTAGGACCATTAAAACATGGCTTAGAAATTATGAAGGGTGAAGTGAGTGAGTGCGCAAGGAAGTAATTTAGATTTAACTCCAATCTGGATATCTTTAAAAACGGCAAGTATCACAATTGTGATCACATTTATTCTTGGTTTACTGGCGGCATGGTGGATTTATTCAAGAAAGAGCGAAGCTTTGAAAATGGTCTTTGATGGAATCTTTACTTTGCCTATGGTTTTACCACCTACAGTAGCTGGATTTTTCTTGTTGATGATCTTTGGCGTAAATCAACCTATAGGAAAATTTTTTATGAGTGCATTTGGCATTCGCATCGCATTTAGCTTTAGTGCGACTGTGATCGCAGCGGTGGTTATTTCATTTCCACTCATGTATCGAAATGCCAGGGGTGCCTTTGATCAAGTGGATACGGATTTAGTGTATGCCGCAAGAACTTTAGGAATGAGCGAATGGAACATCTTCTTGAAAGTGTTGATTCCCAATGCTTTACCAGGAATTATTAGTGGTGGTGTCCTTGCGTTTGCGCGTGGCTTAGGTGAGTTTGGTGCAACGGCGATGCTTGCAGGAAACATCATTGGAAAGACAAGAACACTTCCTGTAGCTGTATATAGTGAAGTGATGAGTGGAGATATGGAATCAGCTGCCTTTTATGTGTGGGTGATCATTGGCATTTGTTTTACAGCTGTGATTTTGTTGAATCTATATCAATTGTATGTTCGAAAGAAAAGGAGTTTCTAAATGTTGGAAGTACAAATATATAAGAAGCTTGCAGAATTTGATTTAGACGTTTCCTTTCAAGTGAACGACAATATTTCAGGGCTTATGGGAGCTTCAGGGTCTGGCAAAAGTATGACATTAAAATGTATAGCTGGAATTGAAACGCCAGATCAAGGACGGATTGTATTAAATGATCGTGTTTTATTTGATTCAGAAAAGAAAATAAATGTACCGATTCAAAAACGAAATGTGGGCTATATGTTTCAAAGCTATGCTCTATTTCCCAATATGGATGTATATGAAAATATTAGTGTGGGATTAAGGGCTAGAAAAGTAAATGATGTGGATATTGTGGTCAGGAAAGTGATGAAACAATTTCAAATTAGTGAACTTGCTTCAAGATATCCCAAACAATTATCCGGTGGACAAAGACAGAGGGTGGCATTGGCTCGTTTAATGGCTTATGAACCAGATGTTCTTTTATTGGATGAACCATTTAGTGCTTTAGATGAAGATTTAAAGGAAGATTTATTAAGGGAACTTAAAAGTGAGCTTCAAATTTCAAAACCGGTTGTTTTTGTATCACATAATGAAGAGGAAGTAAGTGAGTTGTGTGATTTTAAATATAAAATAAAACTAGGAGAGATCGTATGAAAAAAGGCTTAAGTGTTTTATTGGCTGGGGTCATGGCCATAAGTTTATATGGGTGTAGTTCAAATGAATCAAAGGAACAAGTAAAACTAACAATTGCGGCAGCCGCAAGTTTGGAAAACGCATTTGAAGATGAATTGATTCCTATGTTTGAAAAAGAGTATCCAAATGTAACGATTGAAGGGGTATATGATAGTAGTGGAAAATTACAGCTTCAAATTGAAAAAGGATTAGATGCCGATGTATTTTTTAGTGCAGCTACAACACAGATGAACGCTTTAAAAGATGAAGATTTAGTAGATGCAGATTCGATTTCAAATGTATTAGAGAATAAATTGGTATTGATCAAAGGAAAAGACAGCACTACAACAGTCACTGGATTTGATAATATTAAAGATGCTTCAATTATTGCGATTGGTACTCCAGAAGTAGTTCCTGCAGGAAGCTACGCAAAGGAAGCTTTGACAAATTTAGGTGTATGGGATTCAATTCAAGATTGTTTAAGCTTAGCGGGAAATGTAACGGAAGTATTGTCTCAAGTTGAAACACAAAATGCAGAAATTGGTTTAGTTTACGCGACAGATGCTGCAAGTAGTGATAAAGTAGAGGTAGTGGCAGAGTGCGATAATTCATTATTAGCTACACCCATACTATATCCAGTTGGTCATATATCTAGTACAAAGCATAAAGATGAAGCCAATTCATTGATTGAATTCTTAAAGAGCGATAAAGCTTTAAAAGTATTCAAAAAATACGGATTTAAAAAAGGAGAATAAGATGAGATTAATCAAGACACAGGATGCCGTAGGGCATGTACTTTGTCATGATATAACGCAGATCATTAAGGGTGTCACAAAAGATGCCCTTTTTCGTAAGGGTCATATTGTGACAGAAGAAGATATTCCTTTATTGTTGTCAGTTGGAAAAGAACATTTATATGTTTGGGAAAATGACGAGAGCATGATGCATGAAAATGATGCGGCTATGGTTTTACTAGATATGTGTAAAAATGAACACATGTCTTATGGTGAGATCAAAGAAGGAAAAATCGAATTAAAAAGTGAGATTCACGGTTTGTTGAAAGTAGATCGTAAGGCTTTGTTTACAGTAAATTCATTTGGACAGATGATGATCGCAACAAGACATGGAAACACAGTAGTAAATCCGGGTGATAAACTTGCGGGTATGCGTATTATTCCTTTGGTGATTAAAAAGGAAAAGATGGATAAAGTTAGATCACTCATCACATCTCCTATTCTTGAAATTAAGCCGTTTGTATTAAAGAAAGCGGCTGTGATCACAACAGGAAGTGAAGTGTATAAAGGAAGAATTCAAGATACATTTACACCAGTTATTCAAGATAAATTGGCTGAGTTTGGTTGTGAAATGGTGTATCATGCGATTTGTGATGATGACGATAAAATGGTGACAGAAAAAATCAATGAAGCATTGACACAAGGGGTAGATATTGTACTTTGTACAGGTGGAATGAGTGTGGATCCAGATGATCGAACGCCACTCGCAATCAAGAACACAGGTGCCAATATAATTAGCTATGGTTCTCCAGTTCTTCCTGGTGCTATGTTTTTACTTTCTTATAAAGGAGAAGTCCCAATTGTTGGTCTTCCCGGATGTGTTATGTATGCCAAAAGAACGGTATTTGATTTAGTACTTTGTCGTTTACTTGCCAAGGATGTAGTGACATATGAAGAATTGTGTGATTTAGGTGAAGGTGGATTGTGCTTAGGATGTGATATTTGCACATATCCAAATTGTGGATTTGGAAAATGAGATATAAACTAAAAATTCAAATTGGTAATAATGAGCCAAATTTTGGCAAGGGCGTTGTAGAACTATTGGAATTATGCGATAAGTATGGTTCTCTATCAAAGGCTTATAAAGAAATGGGAATGTCAAATTCAAAGGCTTGGAAAATCATCAAAAGAGCTCAAGAAGATTTGGGTTATGAACTGGTTCATACGACGAGTGGTGGAAGTCTTGGTGGAGGCTCGCAATTGACTTTAGAAGGAAAAAAATTGGTACGTAAATATAAATTGTTTCAAGAAAAAATAGAAATGTATTCCGAACAAGTGTTTAAGGAAGTATTTGAAAATGAATAAAGAGGAAGTATTGATTATTACTTTTAAAAGTATTCAAGATGTTCTAGATTTGGAGTCTAAGACAAAAAACGGGCGTATGATACCTGTTCCAAGTTGTGTTAAGGCAGGATGTGGCATGTGTTTTATGTCGAAGGATCTAGATGAGGAAAAGTGGAAACTCTTTTTAGAAGAACAAAATGTTTTGTATGAGGATATAGTAAGGGTGAATTTTTGATGAATGAAAAAATATATTGTAAGAGTGGTGGATGTAGTGCTAAATTGGGCGCAAAGAAATTGAGTCATATTCTAGAAAAAATTGATTCTTATAAAGACAGTAATGTTTTGGTTGGATTTGATTCAAGGGATGATGCGGCAGTTTATCAAATCGATGAGAATCATGCGCTTGTATCTACTTTGGATTTCTTTCCACCTATGGTAGAAGATCCATATTTGTATGGTCAGATTGCAGCAACAAATGCACTCAGTGATATTTATGCGATGAATGGTACGCCTAAAACAGCTTTAAATATTGTGTGTTTTCCAGACAATGAGGATTTGAATATTTTAGGTAAAATCATTGAAGGAGGAAATTCTAAGCTGGTTGAAGCTGAGTGTGCACTAGCTGGAGGGCATTCCATTCGTGATGATTCAATTAAATATGGTTTGAGTGTAACTGGTTTGGTAAATCCAAAAGACGTAAAGAAAAATAATGGCACACAATGTGGGGATGTCTTGATTTTGACGAAGCCTTTAGGTGTTGGTTTGACTTTAAATGCGTTGCGTATGAATGATTGTTCTAAAGAAATGCAGGAAAGAGTCTTTAAAAGTATGACTACATTAAACAAGTATGCTTGTGATGTTTTAAAAAAATATGATGTGCATGCTCTAACCGATGTAACGGGTTTTGGCTTGTTGGTGCATTTAAATGAGATGTTAGATGAAAAAAATAGTGCAGTGATTTATAAGGATTCGATTCCATATTTTGATGACTGTCAAAAGTATGTCGAAGAATTTTATTTAAGTGGGGCTGCCCAGACCAATCGCAATAGTGTAGAGGGTAAGATTAGTTTTGATTGTGATTTCTTTACAGAAGAAATCTTGTTTGACCCACAAACGAGTGGTGGCTTATTAGCTAGTGTATCTAAAGCGGATTTAGAAATGCTAGAGAAAGATTTTAAGGAAAATAATCTTGAATTGTATGTTGTGGGTGAAGTCATTGAGAAAAATGAATATAATGTATATGTAAGAGGTAGGAAGATATGAAAACTTTAGATTGTAGAGGCTTAGAGTGTCCACTTCCAGTTGTAAAGACAAAGGAAGCTTTAAAAGAAGAAAATGTAGTTTCAACAATTGTGGATAATGAGATTGCGGTTGAAAACTTAACGAAGTTTGCGAAAGTAAAGAATTATACGGTAAATTCTAAAAAAGAGGGTAAGGATTATATTGTTGAAATTTCAAAGGGTGATGAAGAAGCAGATTTTGAAGTGGAATACACATATGCGGACTGCAGCTTGGCTAAGCCTAAAATGGTTGTTGTGTGCGCAAGTAATGTGATGGGTTCAGATCCGGATTTAGGTGCGATTTTAATGAAATCATTTATTTTCTCTTTGACAAAACAAGATGTTTTGCCAGATGAAATGATTTTCTATAATGAGGGTGTAAAAATCACAACGACAAAGAGTGAAACTTTAGAAGATTTAAAATATTTAGCGGATAATGGAGTAGAAATTGTAAGTTGTGGAACTTGCTTGGATTTCTTCCATTTAAAAGAAGAACTTCAGGTTGGTTCAGTCACAAATATGTATGATATTGTAGAAAGAATGGAGAAGGCTGATAAAATTATCAAGCCATAAGGATTATGAATAAATGTGTTATTGTGCGTGGTGGAGGAGACATAGCGACAGGGACAATATATAAACTTGTAAAAAGTGGATTTCAAGTATTGGTGCTAGAAGTTGAAAAACCAAGCGCAATACGAAGAAATGTTGCCTTTTGTCAGGCTGTGTATGAAGGAAAATTTACGGTTGAAGATATGACGTGTGTTTTAGTTTCAACGATAGAAGAAGCTAAAGCAGTGATGGCTAAAAATCAAGTCGCAATGATGGTAGATCCAAATGGTGAAATGATTTCTAAAATAGAACATATTGCCTTGGTGGATGCGATTCTTGCCAAGAAGAATTTAGGTACGACAATAGATATGGCACCTATCACAATTGGTTTAGGCCCTGGTTTTTGTGCAGGCAAAGATGTGCATGTGGTTGTGGAAACGATGCGTGGACATAATCTAGGAAGACTGATCTACCAGGGACATGCTTTGCCAAATACGGGTGTTCCTGGAAATATTAAGGGATATTCTAAAGAAAGAGTGATTCATTCTCCTTGTGCAGGTGTTTGTCACAATGTCAAAAAGATTACAGATATCGTTGAAAAAGGAGAAATTATTGCGTATATCGATAAAACACCAGTGTATGCGAGCATGTCAGGCTTACTTAGAGGATTGATTCAGGATGGATACAATGTAACATCTGGATTTAAAATGGCAGATATTGATCCTAGAGTGGATGAATATCAGAATTGTTTTACAATTTCTGACAAGGCACGTTGTATTGGTGGAGGTGTTTTGGAGGCGATACTGCATGGTTTATCTTGATCAGGCTGCGACTAGCTTTCCAAAACTAGATGTAGTCAAACAAGCGGTAATGGATGCATTAGGTGTGGCAGGCAATGCGAATCGTAGTTCAAATATGGATTCTTCACGTTTGATTTTTGCGGCAAGAAGAAATATTGCACAGTTTTTTGGACTCTCTGATTTTCACCGTGTTATTTTAAATGGTGGAAATACCGAGAGTTTAAATACTTGCATTAAAGGAATCTTAAAAGAAAATGATCATGTGATCACTACGTATGCGGAGCACAATAGTGTGCTTCGTCCTTTATACGAGTTAGAAGAAAAGGGAATAATCACATTAACGATATGTGCTCCTTATTTAGAGGATATTAAATGCCATATTCAAAAAAATACTCGAATGGTTATCGTGACACACAGTTCAAATGTGACAGGTGAAATTTTTGATGTGAATTCCATTGGAAAGTATTGTAAAGAATGTGGCATTCTTTTTATGGTGGATGCGGCTCAAAGTGCAGGTCATATACCAGTATCTATGGAAAATATTGATGTTTTATGTTTTAGTGGCCATAAAGGTCTATTAGGGATTGGTGGTATTGGTGGTTTTTGCGTAAAGGACATTGAAGTAAAGCCATTGATTTCTGGTGGAACGGGCATAGATTCTTTTAATCCACAAATGCCAGAGGCGTATCCAGAACATTTAGAGGCGGGAACACAGAATCTTGCAGGAATTGCAGCTTTAAATGCAGGGGTTCAATATGTTTTATCACATCAAAAAGCGATTGTGGAAAAGGAACACTTTTTACTTCAAAAATTATATGAAGGTTTAACAGGGGATGTAGAGTTTTATTCATCTTTAGAAAATTCTACGCCTATTGTGGCTTTGAATATTCCAGGTAAAGATAGTGCTTATGTGAGCGACTTATTGAATTATAAGTATGGTATTGTGACACGTTGTGGAGCGCATTGTGCTCCATTAATGCATAAACATTTAAAAACAGAAGAACAGGGAATTGTACGCTTATCTGTATCTTTTCAAAATACAATAGAAGATGTGGATTTTGTGGTGCGTGCAATTCAGGAGATTTCAAATGATCATTAGTGTAATTGGTTCAGGTGGAAAAACAACGTATATCCGTGAGTTAAAAGATAAATATGTTTCTATGAATAAAACCGTTTTAATGTGTACAACGACGCATATGTTGATTGAAGAAGATACATTGGTAGATCCTGGTTATGATGAAATAATGCATAGAATTGAAACATATGGATATTGTCATGCGGGAAATCGGTGTGGTGACTTGAAAATTGAGGCGTTAGATGAAGAGTTGTTTAATCAATTAAAACAAGTGGTGGATGTGATACTGATTGAGGCAGATGGTTCTAAGCATTTACCTTTAAAATATCCAAACGTGAATGAACCAGTTCTTGATTCAGATACGGATGAGGTTGTGTTGATTTCAAATCTAAATGGATTAAATCAACCAGTAAAAGATGTGGTACATCGTTATGAACCTGCAAATTTAGATCCGAATGAACTTGTAACACCTAGAATTATGCAAAATTTAATATGTGCTTATTTAAAGAAACTAAATAAACCTGTAAAGATTCATGTGAACGGGGCCATGGATTTGTATACGCGTTGTGTAAGAGTTTTATTAGAAGAAAATGTCGATGTGAATATAATCCAAAAGGAATGGTTTAATATGCAGCCTAAGCTTGTGATTTTAGGCTGTGGACATGTCAGTCAATATTTAGCTAAAATGGCTAGTATATTAGAGTTGTATACGATTGTGGTTGACAATCGTAAAGAATTTGCGAATCGGGAATGTTTTCCAACCGCAAATGAAATTCATTGTATCGATTATGATCAAATGGATTCTGTATTGCCAGATGAAGAGAATGCTTGTTATGTGATAGTGACAAGAGGACATAAAGATGATCGTCTTTGTCTAGAAAAGACGATTCGTAAACCTCATTTATATTTGGGTATGATTGGAAGCAAGGGAAAAGTAAAAAAGACTTTTGATACTTTGATTGAAGAAGGATATTCTAAGGAAGAAGTATCGAATGTGCATGCTCCAATTGGCTTAGATATTAAGGCACAGACGCCTGCTGAGATATCAATCAGTATTTTAGCGGAGCTTATTGAAATAAAAAACGCAAAGTTTAGTTCGAGTGTTTCGAAAGAATTATTAGAATCCAATGTTCATGGAACTTTATGTATCATTATTGATAAAAAGGGGTCAGCACCAAGGGGGGTCGGCAGTATGATGTTAGTGCATAAAGATGGAGTCATTGATACGATTGGCGGAGGAAAAGTCGAATATCAGGCTATTTTAGATGCCAAAGAATGTAAAGAAGTTATGATCAAGGAATATGATTTATCCAATGCAGAAAGCGCAACATTAGGCATGATTTGTGGTGGATATAATAAAGTCTTGTTTATACCGGTATAGAGGAGGGATTGGATTTGAAGAGAAGAAGACGAGTAAGAAAGTCAGCGGTTTTTGTGATTTTTGTATTACTTTTGATTATTGCGTTGTTGATTTCGATAATCGCAAAAAAAGTTAGTGATAATCAGGTAAGTGAACCTAAACAAGAAAAGACAACAGAAACAAAAAAAGAGAATAAGAAGAAACAAACAAATTTACCAAAGGTGAAAAAAATAGATCAAAGTGGTGACCCATATGAGAATAAAGTAACAGTTTCGGATTTAGATTCAATCTATATTCTTGTGAATAAGTATTCAGGATTACCAGAAGATTATGAACCAAGTGATTTAGTTCAGGTACCTTCGAGTGGTGAAAATGAGAATGTGCGCATGCGAAAAGAAGCGGCAGAGGCATTTGAAAAGTTGATCGAGGCGGCATCAAACGAGGGATTTATTTTGAATGCTTGTTCAGCTTATCGTTCTTATGCATACCAAACAGATTTATTTAATAATGGAGCTGCAAGCTACGGCGAAGAATATGCGGATCGTTATTGGACAAGACCAGGGTTTAGTGAACATCAGTCTGGTTTAGCAGTTGATATTCGTATGGACAATGATTGTAGTGATTTAGATGCCGTTCGATATAATTCGCACTATAATTGGTTGTTAGAAAATATGCATACATATGGCTTTATTTTGCGTTATCCTGATGATAAGGAAGACAAAACAAAAATTGCACCTGAAAGCTGGCACTTGCGTTATGTGGGTGTAGATTTGGCAACGTATTTGTATGAGAATAACTTAACTTTAGATGAATATTATGGAGCTTAGGCAATCGTTGGATTGCCTTTTTTGATTTATCAAATGATGTGTTGTATACTAAAAATAACATATATAAAGGATTAAACTATGAATATAGATAAAAAGATAATAATGGGTGTAAGAAATAAGGATGCGGATGCGAAGAAAGAGCTTATTTCATTGACTCGAAATCATTTGGTACAAACAATTTATAAGCGTTATATTGGCTTAGAGGAAAAAGAAATCAATGACATCTTACAGGCAACGTATACATACGCATTTATGAATATGGATAAATTGAGTGATGATAAGAATTTTTTGAAGTGGATCACGGTTTTGTTGAATAAACAATTGCGTGAGTATATGCAGGCTAAAGAACATACAGGTGTAACTACGGCTTTACGCGGCTTGCCTAAATATCGACAATTGGATGTGGATGATTGTTTAAATGAGATGCCAGAAAATCAAAAGACAGTGACAATCATGCATTGTCTAGGAAAATTGAAAGAGAAGGATATCGCAAATCGTTTAAAGATGAGTGAAGAGGGAGTGGCTCGTTTGTTGAAGAGTGGTAAACAAAAAGTAAAGGATGTATTAGATAAGAAGTGACAATGATATTTATTATTGTCCTTTTTTTTGATTTCGCATAAAATGTAAGCATATGAAAAGAGAAACAAAAAGAGTATTGATACTATCACTTAAAATAGGCGTAGGAAGTGCCATCGCAATTATATTAGCCTACTTTTTTAAGTTGGATAATCCAACAAGTGCTGGAACGATTGCACTATTGTCTTTGTTGACGACAAAGTGGGGGACGGTGAAGCTTGTTCTTAGAAGAATTTCCACATTCTTTGTGACAATTCTATTCTGTTTTATTTTCTTTGAACTTATTCCAAGCCATTGGATAGCCTTTGGGCTTGTGATTGCGTGCTTAGTTGGGTACAGTGAGAAAATGAAATGTCAGAATACTTTAAGTGTAAATGCGATGATTGCGGTGCATTACTTGAGTTATTTGGATTTTAGTCTTCACTTCATGATGAATGAGTTTTATTTGATTTTAATTGGTGCCATTATCGCATTCTTATTGAATTTGGTTCATGATTATAGTGGAGAAGAAGAGTATTTGAATTCTTGTATGATTTATATGGAGGACAAGATTCAGAGCTTGATGTATCAAATTGTTCATTATATTCAAAGTGAGGAAAGAAATACAACAATTTGGAAAGAATTAGAGGATATTAAAGAGCAAGCTGAAAAATATATTCATATTGCGATGGAATATCAGGATAATACGTTTACGAATTTGCCAGATTATTATATTCGTTATTTTGAGATGCGTGCTTTACAGTGCGATATTCTGCATATGCTGCATTATAAAATTCGAAAGATTCGTGAAATGCCAAAAGAGGCGCATGAATTGGCGAATTATATTGAATATTTAATTCCGTTTATTCATGAAAAAAATGATCCTCAGCCTCAAATTAGTTCGCTTCATAAAATGTTGAAAGACAAACAGAGTGAGGCTCTTCCTGAAAGTCGAATTGAATTTGAATCAAAGGCGATGCTTCTACATATTTATATGGATTTAGAAGAGTTTTTATACACAAAGAAGAAGTTTATTGATCAAACGACAGAGGAACAGAAAAAATTGTATTGGAGATGATTTGGATGAAATCAATTGTTATTGTTACTATTGGTTCTGTTATAGTTTCTATTGGAATCTATAAAGGAATTCGTAAAGTATTATATAAAAAGGATGTCACAAATAAGGCAAGTTTTGCCAGATTAATAAAATATGTTTTGGTTTTTATTAATGGAATGATTTTTCTTGGACAATTTGAACAGACCAAACCTATTATGTCCTATCTTGCTGCATCCAGTGGAGTGGTTGCCTTAGTTTTAGGTGTTGCTGCTAAAGATGCCTTTGGAAATCTATGTAGTGGTTTAATGATTTTAACATTTAAACCATTTGTAGAGGGCGATTTAATTAAAGTCAATCAAGGTGAATTGATTGGGTATGTTGAAAGTATTCGTTTTCGTCATACGATCATTCGTACGTATGAAAGTAATCGTATTATTGTGCCAAACTCAACATTGAATTCGGCTACGATTGAAAATGCATTTTTTCAGGATGCGCGAAAGAATAACTATTTAGAAATTGAGGTTTCTTATGGAACGAATATTGATTTGGCGATAGATATTTTAAAGAGTTTAGTTGAAAAGACAATGGGAGAATATGATATTGAAAGTGAAACTCCAATTGAAGTAAAAGTAATCAATTTTTCTACAACCGGCATTGATCTACGTGTTGTTGTTCCAAGTAAGACAAGTCTAGATGGTTTTGATATGCTCGCAAAGATTCGTTATGAACTTGTTAAAGAGTATGAAAAAGCCAATATTCATTTTGGAAATTATTCAGTAGAGGTAAGTCAATCATGATAAAAGTATATACAGAAGTATTGGGATTTAATAATTTAATGTATCGATACATGAGTTTACCTAACTCATTATCTTTAGCGGATTTAGCTTATTATACATTAGCGTCTTATTTGTCTGAAGAATATGCGGACTTTGTGATTGAAGTGAATGGTATCCCTTTTGTATGCCCAAATTGTGAGGATGAACAATTTAATAAGTTACCTTGTGCTTCATCAATCCAGCCTGATTTCAAAGAGGGAGATACATTTAAGATGGTTTATGATTTAGAAGAGCCTTTTGAGATTGAAATTCAAGTTGAAAAAGTGGATGATATAGAAGAAGGTGCGAATGTGATCAATGGTCGTGGCTTTGCGATATGGGATGGTTTTAAAGAGTTTCAGGATTATTATTATCAGTCCATGGAATTGTTTAAAGAATATGTCGAAGCCAATGAGATGAGTCTTTCGGATTTTCCAGTAGATGAAGATTTAGATATCGTTGAATTGAATAAGGTGTTGGAATATAACTTTGAAGAATTAAAAGATGTGTATGAGGGTGAGTAGATGAAAG
Organism: Holdemanella hominis; assembly: GCF_014306155.1. Classification (NCBI taxonomy): domain Bacteria; kingdom Bacillati; phylum Bacillota; class Erysipelotrichia; order Erysipelotrichales; family Erysipelotrichaceae; genus Holdemanella; species Holdemanella hominis. The sequence continues at coordinate 43,794 of NZ_JACRWH010000007.1, forward strand.
TATATGAAATGAGTTTTCGTGACATGAATCAGAAAATGGTGGAAATCCATGGCATGAAAATGGTTAAGCTTTTAGAGAAGATGGGGTTAAAGCTAGATAATCTATATGGTGCATTAATGTATGGTTATATCGATCATAATGCGGGTTTTATTTTTGAAATCGTAGCTTTGGAAACAAAGAAACGCAATATTGAATACCGCATTGTACCGATTGGTGTATCGTGCAAGATTCCTCGTTTTGATGTGCAGGAAATGGATATTCAAATCTTGGATAATGTAAATGTGGAATTGTTCCAGGATAAGATTGATATGGTTGAAAAGGCCACAGAAGTTTCTAAGGAATTAGAAGAACTTCGTTTATATAAAGAGTTGGATCCATCAAGACATTTAGAGTATCCAGATGATATCATGGTTTATTTTCTAGACGAAGGAAAAGATGTAGAGGCATGTTGGGTTCGTCTGGAAGGAATACAAGATGGAAAGATGTATGGAACAGTATTAACGGCTTTACATCAGAATTTTGGTGTAAAAGAAAAGGATACAATTTATTTTGGCATGACAGAAATGGAAGATCACAAATTGGCGTGTGTATGGGTGAAAGAAGATGAATAAAGAGGATTCATTATATTCGATTTATGTACAAATATTAAAAGAAGAATTAGTGATGGCTATGGGTTGTACAGAGCCTATTGCGATTAGTTATGCGTGTGCTAAGGCAACGCAAGTGCTAGATCATTTACCAGATCGTATTGTTGTTAAGGCAAGTGGCAGTATTATAAAAAATGTTAAGAGTGTGATTGTACCTCATACAAATGGCTTAAAAGGGATTGAAGTTGCAGCTGCTGCAGGAGCTCTATATGGGGATGCCGACGCAAAACTAGAAGTGCTTTCTAGTGCAACACGTGAACAAATTGAAGAATTGCCTGAATATGTTCAAAATACAAATATTACCGTGCAGCACATTGAACAAGGGCATGTATTCGATTTAGAAATCCATGTGTATTATGAACAAGAACACGCCAGTGTTCGTATTGTAGATACGCATACGAATATTGTACAAATTGAAAAAAACTGGCAAGTTATTTTTGAAGATAAGACGACGAGTTTAGAACTTAAAGCCGATCACAGTGCTTTGATTATGAAACAGATTTGGGATTTTTCACAAACTGTGGATATTGATGATGTAAAAGAAATACTAGATCGTCAAATCGCTTGTAACATGGCCATCGCAAATGAGGGGATTCATAATTCGTATGGTGCAAACATTGGTCATGTGATCTTGAATATGGATTCAGATTGTGTAAAGACAAGGGCCAAAGCTTATGCGGCGGCTGGATCCGACGCAAGAATGAATGGGTGTGAACTTCCAGTTGTGATCAATTCAGGAAGTGGAAATCAGGGGATTACTTGTTGTGTGCCTGTTGTTGTGTATGCCAAAGAATTAGATTGTACGCAAAAACAATTGTATCGTGCTTTGGTTTTGTCCAACTTAACAGCTATTTACATTAAAACAGGTATTGGTACTTTATCGGCATTTTGTGGTGCTGTTAGTTCTGGAGCTGCTGCGGGTGCTGGTATTGCCTATTTACATAATGGAACCTATAAAGAAATTCAGCATACGATTGTCAACGCATTAGCCATCCTTTCGGGTACGATTTGTGATGGGGCTAAGGCTAGTTGTGCAGCTAAGATTGCTTCTAGTGTAGATGCTGGTATTATGGGGTACTATATGTATAAAAATAAGCAACAATTCTATGCAGGCGATGGAATCGTTGCTCATAGTGTGGATGAAACAATTCAAAATATTGGAACACTTGGTTCTCAAGGAATGCTTCAAACGAATGATAAAATTATTGAGATGATGATTTCTTGCGATTAAAAGTAGATAAGCGAATGATTAACTGTGGTTCATATTCCATATGGACGATACGTTTTCGTTCGCTTTTTGTTTGTTCTAAAAGAATATCAACGGCTTCTTTTCCTTTTTCACAAGCACCGTGGTCTACCGTGGTCAATTGTATTTGAGGAAAATCGGCTTCAGGAATATTGTCAAATCCGGCTACACTTGTTTTAATGTTGTGATCTTTTAAACAGGCTACGATGCCTAAGGCTGTCATGTCATTATTTCCAATATAGGCATCGTATTTATCACTTAAGATTTGTTTCGTTAAACGATACCCATTTTCGTATTCTCTTTTTTCGATGGGGTATAATTCAAATTGTTTAGACGAGTTAAAAAATACTTGTGTATTTGACAAGACACTTTTAACTCCTTCATATCTTTCGTTTCGCCCAATTTCCGTTGTATCTAATGGACTTGATATATACGCAATCTTTTTGTGTCCTAACTGTTTTAAATGGGTACCTAATAATTTACCACATTTAAAACTGTTGAGTTCGATGGAATCACAATCAAGTTTTTTTGGTTTATCCCCGATAATAATGCACGGTATTTGTTTGGAAAGTGTATTCCATTCATCAACAAATTTTGGGGGATATAGAAGAATGATTCCACATGGTTTTAATAGTTTTAAGTTGGAAAGGGCGTGCTTTTCAAGATCATCTTTTCGCAATGTAGAAATAGTAAAGATTTGTGTTTTTGTCTTACTCGCCTGTTCAATGATACTTGAAACAACCATAGAATAATACGAATTGGATAAGTTGGAACAAATCACGACAATCGTATTTTTTGCGTTTGAATACCTTTTTTTAACTTCTGGCTTTTTATATCCCATTTGTTTGGCTGTCTTTTTGACGAGATTTACTGTTTCTTCTTTGAAAGATACATTCTTATTCTCACTTAGAATCATAGATACAGTGGATTGCGATACATTTGTGGCTTGGGCAATATCGCGTGTAGTTACTTTATTTCTTTTTCCCATAATAAACCTCTTTTGATTTATTTTGATTAATAAATCGATTACTAATCAAATCATTAATCGATATCTATTTTTATCTTACACCATTTTATTTGATTGTCTAGCTATTAATCAATATTTTGATTAATAAAATGGACTTTTTTACACATTTGAAATGAAATATAAATAAGCGTATCGTAACTTTGAAAGAGGTGCGAACTATGTACGATTGTATAATAATTGGAGCGGGTATCAGTGGATGCTCTTTAGCTTTTGAATTGAGTAAATATAGTGGAAAAGTATTGTGGTTAGAAAAAAATAATGATGTGGCCGATGAAACAACTAAGGCCAATAGTGCAATTATTCATGCGGGCTATGATCCAGAGCCAAATACTTTGATGGCAAAATATAATATTTGGGGTAATAAAATTATTCCTTCTTTATGTAAAGATTTAGATGTTCCATGTAAGAATATTGGTTCTTTGGTTGTTGGATTTAGTGAAGAGGATGATAGGACCATTGAAATGTTATATAAGCGTGGTGTACAAAATGGTGTTGAAAATCAGCGTATTATTAAACAGCCTGAGCTATCTGTTATGGAACCCAATTTAAATTCAGACTGTACAAGCGCTTTATATGCGCCAAGTGCATGTATTATCAATCCTTGGCAGTTTGCGATCGCATTAAGTGAAGTGGCAATTCAAAATGGTGTAGAGCTTCGTTTGAATGAAGAGGTTACGAGTATAAAAAAAGATGGAGATATCTTTATTGTGAATGATACATACAAAGCTCCATTGGTTGTAAATTGTGCGGGTGTTATGTGTGATCATGTAACTGGACTTATTAAGAAACCAGATTATAAGATTACGCCAAACAAAGGAGAATATTATTTATTAGATAAGTCACAAGGAAACATGGTTCATCATGTTATTTTCCAATGCCCTACAAAGATTGGTAAGGGTGTATTGGTAGCTCCTACAGTAGATGGAAACTTAATTGTGGGTCCTACAAGTACAAATACGGATGCGGATGATTATTCGACAACGTCTGCAGGATTAAAAATAATTCGTGAAAATGCGGTTAAATCCGTACCGAATATGAAGCTTCAAGAAAATATTCGTACGTTTGCGGGATTGCGTGCAAGAAGTGATACAAAAGATTTTATTATTGGCGAAGATAAAGATATACATAATTTCTTCTTGATTGCCGGAATGGCAAGTCCAGGCTTAAGTAGTGCGAGTGCAATCGCATTAGACATTGTGAGAATGATGCAGGAAAAAGACTATTTCTTAAATTTAAAAAAGAATTATGTTTCTACAAGAAAAGTAGTTCGTTTTAAAGAAATGTCACATGAACAAAGAAAAGAATATATTGAAAAACATCCTGAGTATGGTCGTATTATTTGTCGTTGTGAAACCATTAGTGAGGGAGAGATCCTTGATGCGATTCGTCGAAGTCCCAAACCAGTTAGTTTAGATGGAATCAAACGTCGATGTAATGCTGGCATGGGAAGATGTCAGTCAGGATTCTGTGGACCTAGAGTCCAGGAAATTCTAGCTAATGAGTTGGGTGTTAGTCAGTTAGATATTGTTTTGGATAAGAACGGTTCTTATATTTTGTGTGGAAGAACAAAGGAGAATGGTGATGAATAATAGGTATGATGTAGTAGTCATCGGTGGTGGCCCTGCTGGTCTTGCCAGTGCAATCGCCGCAAGACAAAATGGTGCCAAGTCCGTTTTGATTATTGAGCGTGATAAGGAACTTGGTGGGATTTTAAATCAGTGTATTCATAACGGTTTTGGCTTACACCACTTTAAAGAGGAATTAACAGGTCCTGAATATGCAGGAAAGTATATTGATGAAGTTGATAAAACAGATATTGATATCTTATTGGATACAATGGTAATTGAGATTACGCCAGATAAAATGGTGTATTGTTCAAGTAGTATTCATGGATATTTAATGATACAGGCTAAATCTATTATTTTAAATATGGGTTGTCGTGAAAGAACACGTGGTGCAATTGCGATTCCAGGAACTAGAGCTTCTGGTGTGTTTACGGCAGGTGCAGCTCAGCGATATGTAAATATTGAAGGGTATATGCCAGGTAAAAGAGTTGTGATTTTGGGTAGTGGTGACATTGGTTTAATTATGGCGCGAAGAATGACTTTGGAGGGCGCAAAAGTTTTAGCTGTTGTTGAGGTTATGCCGTACTCAAATGGTTTGAATCGTAATATTGTTCAGTGTCTACATGATTATGATATTCCATTGTATTTAAGTCATACAATTACGGATATTGTGGGTAAGTCTAGAGTGGAAAAGGTTGTTGTTTCTAAGGTGGATGAAAATAGAAATCCAATCGAAGGAACAGAAATGGAATTTGATTGTGACTGCGTATTGTTGTCTGTTGGATTGATTCCAGAAAATGAGTTGTCAAATGATTTAGGGATTGAAATGGATTCTAGAACACATGGCCCTATTGTTTATGAAAATATGGAGACTTCTATGGAAGGGGTATTCGCATCAGGTAATGTTGTGCATGTGCATGATTTAGTGGATTTTGTAAGTTTGGAAAGTGAAACGGCTGGAATGGGTGCTGGTCGATATGTTTCAAATGGCGAAGTATCTAAGGATCGTTTCGTAAGGACGATAAATGGAGATAATATTTCGTATGTAGTTCCTCAATATATTCGTAAGGATAATGTAGAAAAGAGTGTTGAGCTTTCTTTCCGTGTAAGAAGACCAACGCAACAGGTAAATATTGTCGTGAAGGATGGGGATACAATCATTGCGAAATTTAAAAAGGAACATGTGATTCCAAGTGAAATGGAGAAGATATCAATTCCTAAAATATTGCTTGAAAAGGCAGATAAAGAATTGGTTGTATCTATTGAGGAGGATGCGTAATGAGAGAGTTAATTTGTATAACATGTCCTAAGGGTTGCCATTTAAAGGTTGATGAAGAAAATGATTATAAAGTAACTGGAAATGGTTGTCCTAGAGGTGCAATCTATGGAAAGAAAGAGTGTACGCATCCAACTCGTGTTGTGACAAGTACTGTGAAAATTGTGGGTGCTGAGATTGAAAGATTGAGCGTGAAAACCAACGGGGATATTCCAAAGGAAAAGATTTTTGATGTGATGAAGGAATTGAACCGTGTGGTTGTGAAGGCACCTGTGCATCGTGAAGATGTAATTGTTTCTGATATTTGTGGTACGGGTGTTGATTTAGTTGCGACGAAAGACTTATAATATTGCTGTTAAAAAAGGGGAGATTTTAGGCTAAGAGTAGGTTTGTCCTAGACCCTATAACCTGATTTGGATAATACCAACGTAGGGAATATATCTTTTTGATAGTGAGCTGCAGATTGGTTTTCTGCAGCTTTTTTTTCTTGGTGGAGAGAATATGAATTATTCAATTTTTGATGTGGATGGAACAATACTGGATTCAATGGAAGTATGGAATACTTTGGCAAGTCAATATGTTCAAAGTTTGGGAATGGTTCCCGAAAAAAATCTTGATGAAATTGTTTCAGATATGAGTTTAGAACAGAGCGCAACATACTTGAAGAATCATTATAAAATCAGTAAACAAGAAGAACGAATCATTTCTGAGGTATTGAATTTTATATCAGATTTTTATGAGTATGAAGTGAACCTTATGCCTGGGTTTAAAGAGTTTATTTCACATTATGATTCGATTAATGTGATTGGTACAAGTTGTGATGAAGAGCTTGTAAAAATTGCGTTGAATAGACTGGGTGTGTTGAATTATTTTGAAGATATTATAACTTGTTCAAAGGTGAATAAGTCAAAAGATGATCCGGATTTTTATTTGGCATGTGCACAAGTTTTAAACCAAAGACCAGAAGATATAATTGTGTTTGAGGATGCAGATTATTGTATAGATGTGGCGAAAAAAGTCGGATTTAAAGTGATTAAAATAAAAGATTGGAGAGATTTAAATGAAAAGTGCATTAACGATTGCGGGAAGTGATTCGAGTGGGGGAGCAGGCATTCAGGCAGACATTAAAACCATGTGTGCTAACCATGTGTTCGCAACAAGTGCAATCACGGCATTAACAGCGCAAAACACATTGGGAGTAACGGGTATTATGGATGTAACACCTGAATTTTTGGGTGAACAGCTAGATGCGGTATTTACAGATATTTATCCGGATGCGGTAAAGATTGGGATGGTATCAAGTTCTAGTTTGATTGAAATGATCGCAAAGAAACTAAAGGAATATAAGGCAGAAAATATTGTCGTTGATCCTGTGATGGTTGCGACAAGTGGTGCTAGATTGATTAGTGAGGATGCGATTGAAACATTGAAAAAAGAATTGTTGCCTTTAGCTACTTTGATTACTCCAAATATTCCGGAAGCAGAAGTGCTTTCTGAAATGGAAATTACGGATGAGGCTAGTATGGTTGAAGCGGCAAAAAAAATCAGTGAAAATTTTGGGTGCGCTACTTTAGTTAAGGGTGGTCATCAAATCAATGATGCGAATGATTTATTGTATAGAAACAATTCATATGCTTGGTTTAAAGGGAAGCGTATCAATAATTCAAATACACATGGTACGGGCTGTACTTTGTCGAGCGCAATTGCATCAAATCTTGCGAAGGGATATGATTTAGATACTTCGGTAAAACGAGCAAAAGACTATATTTCTGGGGCATTAGGAGCAATGCTTGATTTGGGCAAAGGCTCAGGTCCGATGGATCATTCGTTTGCGATAGACAATGAATATACAACAGAATATGAAGGATAATAAGAAAACCATTCTAGTGTTGGCGTCTAGAATGGTTCCTTTTTATTTATTATTATTTTTTAGGAGAGAGATATGAATATTGGTTTATTTCTATATTCATTGCCTTATCTTTAAGGCACTTATAGAATAACATTCCATGTTGTCATAAATTTAGTATAACTTTGGTAAATGTTG
>NZ_JACRWH010000008.1:0-49902 GCF_014306155.1 Holdemanella hominis
TGGCGATAGCAAAGTGGACACACCTGAACTCATCCCGAACTCAGAAGTTAAGCACTTTCACGGCGACAATAGTTGGGCTTGCCCCTGCGAAGATAGCTAGCTGCCGGGTCCTTTTTTTTTAGATTTTTGTTGATTCTTATATATAAATTTGATATTTTCTTTACAAAGGGATATTGTATTATGGCATTTAAGGAGGCCGTTCATGTATAAAGTGAGTATATTGATTCCAGTATACAATGTGGAAAAATATTTATCGAAATGTCTGGAATCTATTCTTATACAGACATACAAAAATATAGAAATCATTATTATTAATGATGGAACTACAGATTCATCATTGGATATTGCCGAATTATATGCTTCTAATTATGACTTTATTCATGTTTATAGCTATGAAAATGCTGGTATTTCTACAACTCGAAATCGAGCATTAGAAAAGGCAACTGGGGATTATTATTTGTTTGTTGATAGTGATGATTATGTAAATCCGCATATGATTGAAAAAATGATAAATGAAGCTATTAGAACGCATAGTGAGATTGTTACTTGTGGATACCATATTGAGTATAAAGGATTATCAATACCAGTGAGTCCAATGCGTAAAAAAAACATGGATTCTTTATCTGCATTAAGAGCATTGAGTCAAAATAAAGGTATTAATAATTACCCTTGGGGAAAACTATATGCGGCTTCTTGTTTTAAAGACGTTAAATTTCCAGATAAGAAAAAGGGATTCGAAGATACGTACACAGTTTTTAAAGCAATCTATAACGCAAAACGCGTTTCAATAATACCTAACTGTTATTATCATTACGTTAAACGTCCAGAATCTTTAACCGATCACATGGATCTTGTACAGGCGTATGAAATGCGCGCAGCCTATGAATATCAGGAGCTTTGTTTACATCAATTGTTTCCTAAAGAAAATTTTTATTACGATATTAATTTTTATAATAGTGATATGGTAATTCTATATACTTTGATTTTTTTCTATTCTAGAAAAGAACAACCTGTCTATGTACCGGCTGTAATTGATTGGTCAAAAATTAACATATTCTATCGTATTGGATATATTGTATGGCGTTTCATCGCATGTGTAAAGTTTGGATGGTCTTTAAAATGGCAAGAGAATTAATTCGCAAGGCAACTCTAGAGGATATGCCTGTTTTATTAGAAATCTATGAACGAGCTAGAAAATTCATGGTTTCTACAGGAAATACAAATCAATGGACAAATGGATATCCATCAAGAGAAATATTGACTGAGGATATTGAAAAAAAAGAAATGTATGTTTTAGTAGATGAAGATGGAATTCAAGCCAGCTTTGTGTTTTATTGTGGTATTGATCCTTGTTACAATAAAATATATGATGGCCAATGGCTAAATGATGAACCGTATGGTGTTATTCATCGTATCGCAACACGAGGTTTAAAAAAGCATATGGCTGATATCGTTTTAGAATATTGTGAATCTAAGATTGATAATATTCGGATGGACACACATGTGGACAACAAGCCCATGCAAAATTTCATGTTGAAGCATGGATTTAAACATGTGGGTACAATTTATTTAAAAAATGGACAAAGTCGACTGGCCTTCCATTGTAATTTAAATAAAAATTAGATAAACTTATAACAGTTTGGGGAGATTATAATTTATGGCATTTGAATCATTAAGTGAACGTTTAAATAAAGCATTTAAAAATATTTCAGGACAGGGAAAACTGACTGAGAAAAATATGAATGACATGTTAAAAGAAGTGCGCATGTCATTATTAGAGGCAGATGTTAATTACGAAGTAGTAAAGAGCTTTGTCGAAAACGTAAAAGAAAAAGCACTAGGACAAGAAGTATTAGATTCTTTAAATCCTAGTCAAATGGTTGTTAAAATCGTACATGATGAATTGCAAGTATTATTAGGTGAAGAAGATGCTCGTATTCACTTTAAAAAGCAAGGCATGACTACGGTTATGATGGTTGGTTTACAGGGTACTGGTAAAACAACAGCAAGTGCAAAGATTGCGAATTACTGCAAAAACAAATTAGCACGTCGTGTTTTATTAGTAGCATGTGACGTTGTGCGTCCTGCAGCTATTGAGCAGTTACAGACATTAGGAAAAAGTATTGATGTAGAAGTATTTACTTGTGGACCAGAAACATCTGCGGTTGAAACAGCAAGACAGGCATTGGCCTATGCGAAAGATCGTCAAAAAGATTTAGTGATCTTCGATACGGCTGGTCGTTTACACATTGATGAAGCATTAATGCAGGAACTTCAACAAATGAAGGATCTTGTTGTTCCTGATGAAATTTTATTAACTGTAGATGCGATGACAGGTCAAGATATTGTGACTGTCGCAAAAGAATTTAATGAACAATTATCTGTAACAGGATTGATCGTTACAAAAATGGATGGCGATGCACGTGGTGGTGGATTGTTATCAGTTCGTTCTATCACAAACGTACCTGTATTATTTGTGTCAAATGGTGAAAAAGTAGATGACTTAGAAGAGTTCCACCCAGATCGTATGGCAGATCGTATCTTGGGAATGGGAGATATTGTCACTTTAGTTGAGCAGGCTCAAGATAAATTAGATATTGAAGTTCAGAAAAAAACGGCTGAACGTATGAAACAGGGTGTTTTTACATTCAATGATTTATTAGCACAATTAGGTCAGGTTTCTAAAATGGGATCTATGCAGAAAATGATGAATATGATTCCTGGTATTAATAAGGTTGCTAAAAATTTAGATGATGAAAAAATGAATTCACAGATGAAAAAGAGTGAAGCCATTATTTTATCGATGACAGAATATGAACGTGAAAATCCATCATGTTTAAAAGCATCAAGAAAGAATCGTATAGCGAAGGGTGCCGGAGTTAAAGTCATGGATGTCAATCGTTTGATTAATCAATTAGAACAGATGCAAATGATGACAAAGATGATGAGTGGTAAGGTAAAACTTCCTGATATGGCTGCACTACAGAATATGCAGCGTGGAGGCGGAATGCCTGGAATGTCAAAGCATTCTGGTAGTAAAAAACAGAAACCAAAAAAGAAAAAGAAGAAAAAATAAAAAAATTAAGGTGTAAAGTAAAAATACTTGACACCCTTTTTTATTCATGTTATTCTTTATGAGCTTTAATAAATTAGAAAAGGTAGGAATTTAAATATGGTTAAATTACGTTTAAAAAGAATGGGTAAAAAGGGAGCTCCTTTCTACCGTATAGTAGCTGCTGATTCACGTAGTCCTCGTGATGGTCGTTTTATCGAACAAATTGGTACTTACAACCCAACTAAAGCTGAAGAAAAAGTGACTTTAGACAAAGAATTAGCAAAGAAATGGTTAAGCAACGGTGCACAACCAACTGATACAGTTCGTTCAATTTTATCACACGAAGGTGTTTTAAAAGAAATGCACGAAGCTAAAAGTTCAAAATAATGATTGATTTAGAAAAAACATTATTAGACATTTGTTTACCACTTGTAGATGATCAAAAAGCATTATCTGTAAAAACAATGGCAACTACAAATGAAAATGAAATTTTATTGTATGTATATGCCAATAGTGAAGATGTTGCACGTTTAATTGGCCGTAAGGGAATTATGGCTAGTAGTATTCGTCAAATGATGTCTATTGCGGCGCGTGATGTACACAAAAGAATTTCAGTAAAATTTGAAGCGTATTAGGATGTGATTTCACATCCTGATTTTTTTAGGAGGAACATATGATAAAAGTAGCTCAAATCATTAATACTCATGGACTTAAGGGTGAATGTAAATTGTATCTTGTGACAGATGATCCGCAGCATCGTTTTGAAAAAGGTAGAGTATTACATTTAGAAGATGGTCGTACATTAACCGTTGTGCGTTATCGCGAACAAAAGGGTTTTGGCTATTGTTACTTTGAAGGGGTAGATTCAATTGAAAAAGCTGAATTGTTGAAGACAAAGAATCTATTTATTGCCCAAGAGGATTTGCCTGAACTTGAAGACGGACAATATTATTATCATGAATTGATGCATTGTACAGTTTATAACGAGGAAAAAGAAAAGCTTGGAGAAGTTGTGGATATTTTAGAAACAGGAGCCAATCTAGTACTTCGTGTAAAATCAAAGGAAAATAATTTCTTATTGCCTTTTGTACCCGCATTTATTGTTGATGTGAACAAAGAAGCTCATGAAATCACAATTCGTGAAATGGAAGGCTTACGATGAAAATATCTGTATTAACATTATTTCCAGAATACTTTGAACCTTTAATGACAACAAGTATTTTAAAGCGTGCCAAAGAAAAAGATTTATTTGAGTTTGAAACCATCGATTTTCGTCAGTTCACAAAAGAAAAACATGGACACGTGGATGATACACCATATGGTGGTGGTGCGGGAATGGTATTAATGTGTCAGCCTATATTAGATGCATTAGAATCCATTCGTACAGAAAATAGTACAGTTATTTTATTGACACCTCAAGGTAAGACATTTAATCAATCCATCGCAAAGGAATTATCTTTAAAGGAACATTTAATTTTTATTTGTGGTCACTATGAAGGATTTGATGAACGAATTCGTGATTATGTAGATATTCAAATGTCTTTAGGTGACTTTGTACTAACTGGTGGTGAAAGTGCATGTATGGTCATGTGCGATTGCATATTACGTATTTTACCGGGTGTTATTCGCCAAGATTCCAGTGATGATGATTCTTTCTCAAATGGACTTTTAGAATATCCTCAATATACTAGGCCAGAAATCTATGATGGAAAAAGAGTTCCAGATGTATTATTGAGTGGTCATCATGCGAACATCAAGAAGTATAGACATGAAGAGTCTTTAAAAAGAACAGCGATGTATCGTCCGGATTTATTAGAAAATTTAAATTTAAATAAAGAAGATCAAAAAGTAGTCGATTCAGTATTAAAAATCAAAAAATAATTCTTGCGCAAAATCTATTGACATGGTAATATTAATAGGCGTTTACGCATAGGTAGTTCCGCTGGCACATTGTGTGAATGAACTGATAACCAAATATTAGAAAAGAAGGAGAAAAGAAAATGAACTTAGGATTAGTTAATGAAGTAACAAAATCACAATTGAAGACTGATATTCCAGCATTCCGTTCTGGTAGTACTGTTCGTGTTCACGTTAAAATCAAAGAAGGTGACAAGAGCCGTATCCAGGTATTCGAAGGTGTTGTAATTGAACGTGCAGGTGGAGGAATCTCTGAAACATTCACAGTTCGTAAGATTTCTAACCAAATTGGTGTTGAACGTAAATTCCCTTTACACTCACCAATCATTGACCACATTGAAGTAGTTCGTCACGGTAAAGTACGTCGTAACAAGTTATCTTACTTACGTAACCGTTCAGGTAAAGCTGCTCGTTTAAAAGAAGTTCGTTAATTGTTTAAAAAAAGTCTGATTTTCAGGCTTTTTTTTCTAAATAGCTTTATAATAGATTTATAACATTTAGGGGGTTAGAGATTATATGAAGAAGTCAAAGAAAAACGAGCTAAGGTACAATGAAGATGACGAACGTACTTTACTAGAAGATATACTTGATTTTGTTAAAGTGTTTGTCATTAGTGCCATTGTGATTTTATTGTTTGTGAACTTTGTGGCACATCCAGTTCGTGTAGATGGAGAAAGTATGTATCCAACATTGAAAGATGGTGAATTTGGATTTACCAATGTTGGGGGTGTATTATTAAATGGTGTAGAACGAGGGGATATAGTCGTTGTAACCATGGAAGAAGAGGGACAGAAAACACATTGGGTAAAACGTGTAATAGGCTTACCAGGTGAAACTGTAAGCTGTGTAAATGATGTTGTATATATTAATGGAAAAGTATTGGATGAGACTAAATATATTGATCCAGATTACCGTCAATCGTGGATTGATAAAATAGGTTACTTTAATCAAGTAGAGAATTCTGATGTAGGGGACAATAAAAGAAATTACAATCCTGAAAATGAGAACAGAGTAATTGATTTTAAAGAAGTTACATTAGGCGATGATGAATATTTTGTGATGGGAGATAATCGCCCTAAATCTAAAGATTCACGCTATGTAGGTCCTGTTAAGAAATCACAGATCTTTGCCAAGAAGATGTTAGTCTTGTTACCAATTTCAGATATAGGAGTGAAAGATTAGTGGCAAACGTACAATGGTTTCCAGGTCATATGACCAAGGCCAAAAGGCAAATGGAAGAGAATTTAAAAAAAGTTGATTTTGTGATTGAGATTCGTGATGCAAGAATGCCAGATTCCAGTAAGAATCCAATGTTGGATCAATTGATTCAAAATAAACCGCGTTTGATTCTTTTATCAAAAAAAGATAAGGCTGATAAAGAACTTACCAAACAATGGGTAAATGCCTTAGAAACAGAGAATCAAAAAGTATTAGCATTGGATTTTATTCATGAAAATTTCTCGAAACAATTGATTAAGGCATCGAACGAATTATGTATCAATTTAATTGAAAGACAAAAACGTAGAGGAATGAAGCCTAGAGCTTTGCGTGCCATGGTGTGTGGAATTCCTAACGTAGGTAAAAGCACATTTATTAATACGTTTGCGAAACGTAAAGCGGCGCAAACTGGTGACCGTCCAGGCGTAACAAAGAGTCTTCAATGGATTAAAGTAGGTCAAACACTTGAGCTATTAGATACGCCGGGTGTATTATGGCCAAAATTTGAAGATCAACAAGTAGGTCTAAAACTTGCTCTATTGGGTTCAGTAAAAGATCAAGTTGTAAATATGGACGATTTGGCATTATTTGCGTGTGAATATTTAATGCAGGAAAAACCTGAAATCTTTGATATAGTATATCATGTCAAGATTGCGGATACGCCTTATGAAACATTACAGAATATCGCCATAAAACGTGGTTATTTATTAAAGGGTGAAATTGATGAAAATCGTTTGATGTTAAGTTTTGTCAAAGATATTCGTGAAAATAAGTGTGGCTTGATTACTTGGGAGAAACCACATGTTGGATAGACCTTTGGACAATGATTACTGGGATCAAAATCAAAGTGTACTTGGTATGGACGAAGCAGGGCGAGGCCCTATTGCCGGTCCATTGATGGTAGCAGGAGTTATCTTTCCAAAGGGATATCAAAATGCGTTAATTGATGATTCTAAAAAATTGAGTGAAAAAAAGCGTGAAGAGTTGTTTAAAACAATTATTCAGGATGCTTTGTATTATCAAATTTTAGTTGTAGATGAAAAGACGATTGATAGGAAAAATATCTATCGTGCAACACAAGAAGCTATGATGGAGATTGCCAATAAAGCACAATGTGATTTTGTGTTGAGTGATGCGATGCCATTACCAGATATTGATAAACCTTACCAAGCTATTGTGAAGGGAGATCAAAAATCATTGTCTATTGCGGCGGCAAGTATTTTAGCGAAAGTTACGCGTGATCGCTGGATGAAAAAGTTGGATGAAATGTATCCACAGTATGGTTTAGCCAAACATAAAGGATATCCGACAAAAGCGCATATTGAAGCTTTAAACAAGTATGGATTACAGGATTTCTATCGAAGAAGTTATGGCCCTGTAAAAAAAACTTGAAGAAATTAGACTTTTTTAGTTAAAAGTCTCTTTTTTTTCGTATATGAGTATATGAGAATAAAAAGAGAAGCTATTTTATGGTATGCCATCCAATATGATGGAGATTGGAAGAAAATTGGCAATGCGATAAAGGCACACGAAAACTATTCCATCATTGCATATCCATATCCTTATCTTACAATCGTTGATGAGATGTATCCGGAAGCCTTTAAACATTTAAGATATCCGCCATGGATTATTTTTTATCAGGGTAATGTTTGTTTGTTGAAAGAAAAAGGTGTAGGTATAGTAGGAGCTAGAAACTGTTCAGCGCAGGCACTGCAAAATACGGATACAATTGTACAAAGGCTCCAATCCAAGTATGTCATTGTATCTGGGCTTGCCAAAGGTATTGATGCCAGGGCCCATTTGAATGCATCAAAAACAATTGGTGTGCTTGGTTGTGGAATTAATGTGATTTATCCAAAGGAAAACGCATTTTTATTTGAAAGGATAAAAAAAAGCGGATTGATCATTAGTGAATATCCTATGCATGTGAAGCCTTTGGCTTATCACTTTCCATGGCGAAATCGCTTGATTGCCGCTTTAAGCAGCAACTTAGTTGTGATTGAGGCAACCTATAAAAGTGGAACAATGATTACTGTGAATGAATGTCTTGAATTGAGTGTTCCTATTTATTGTGTGCCTACAGCTTTTCAAGATAAAAAGTATCAAGGATGTAACTACTTGATTAGTAATGGAGCCAATATTTTGGTGGATATAAAAGACATTGATGATATCTGAGGATTGACAAATTGAAATTTTTAATGTTTTATATAGCGTGAATATGGGGGAACAAATGAAAAAACATTTAGTTATTGTGGAGTCGCCTTCCAAATCGAAGACGATTGAAAAATATTTAGGAAAAGAATACAGAGTTGTTTCCAGCAAAGGCCATGTATGTGATTTGGCGACAAGCGGAAAAGAAGGTTTAGGAATTGATGTAGATCATGATTTCGAACCTAAATATAAAATTAGCAAAGAGAAAAAAGAAATAGTGAAAGAATTAAAAGAGTACGCATCTAAAGCACAAGATATCTATCTTGCCAGTGACCCGGACCGTGAAGGGGAAGCAATCGCATGGCATTTAGCACGTGTATTAGATTTAAATACAGAAGACAATAATCGTATTGTTTTCCATGAAATCACGAAACCTGCAATTCTTGAAGCTATGAAAGAACCAAGAAAAATTGATATGGACCTTGTGAAATCACAAGAAACACGTCGTATGTTAGATCGAATTATTGGGTTTAAACTCAGTAAATTGCTGCAGAATAAAATCCAGTCTAAATCTGCAGGACGTGTGCAATCTGTGGCGTTGAAATTGATTGTTGATCGTGAAAATGAAATCAAGGCGTTTAAACAAGAAGAGTATTGGACGATTCATGCACAATGTAAAAAGCAGAATAAAGCATTTGAAGCAGATTTAGTGAAGGTTGAAGGTAAAAAGCCTAAAATCAAAAATGAAGAAGAAGCTAAAGCATTGTTAGAAAGATGTAATGGAGAATATATTGTTTCATCGATTTCTAAAAAGCAGAAAAAGAAACAACCTAAACTTCCATTCACAACATCGACTATGCAGCAGGAAGCCAGTACAAAATTAGGATTTGGCGCAAAGAAAACAATGAGTGTAGCTCAAAAAATGTATGAAGGTATTGATCTAGGCGGAAATATGGAAGGTTTGATCACGTATATGCGTTCGGACTCAACACGTTTATCTGATATTTTCGTTTCAGATGCCAAGGAATTCATCACAAATACATATGGTAAAGAATATGTTGGACATGTACATCAAAAGAATGGTAAAAATACGCAGGACGCACATGAAGCCATTCGACCAACAAACATTAATCGTACACCAGAATCCATCAAAGACCATTTAACGAATGATCAATATCGTTTATATTCACTGATTTATGCGCGTACTTTGGCATCCTTAATGAAAGATGCTGTATATGATGTGACCAGTGTTAAAATCACAAACAACGATTTAGAATTTAGTGCAAGCGGACAAACTATGACTTTTGATGGTTACTACAAAGTATATTCTAAATATGAAAAACAAAGCGATGCTTTACTTCCTAAGATGGAAGAAAATGAAGTTTTAAAAAATGTAACTCCAACTTCAAAGCAGCACTTTACAGAACCACCAGCACGTTATACAGAAGCACGCCTGATTAAAGATCTTGAAGAAAAGTCAATTGGTCGTCCAAGTACATATGCGACAATTATTGATACTTTACAAAAACGTGGCTATGCCTCATTAGAAAAGACAAGTGAAACTTCAAAGACGAAGGTATTTATTCCTAGTGAGCAGGGAATTTTGACAAATGAAAAACTACAACAGTATTTCTCAAGTGTCATTAACGTAGAATATACGGCAGATATGGAAAAAACTTTGGATGAAATTGCCGAAGGGAACGAGGACTCTGTATCTTACATGCACAAATTCTATGATAAATTTGCTCCACTTGTAGAAGATGCCTATGAAAAAATGCCAAAGAAGGAATTAGAACGTGTAGGACGTACTTGCCCTGAATGTGGTGGAGAGCTTGTTTATCGTAATGGTCGTTTTGGTAAGTTTATTTCTTGTATTAACTTTCCAACATGTCGCTACACTGAAAATGATGAAGAAGAACTTCCAGAAGAGGCAAAAGAAGAAAAAATCTGTCCGAACTGCGGAGCTAAGATGGTGATTAAAAGAGGGCGTTATGGCCAGTTCTGGGCATGTTCAAATTATCCGGAATGCAAAACTATCGAATCTTTGAAAAAGAAGGCGAAACCTGAGCCAACAGGTGAAATTTGTCCGGAGTGTGGACATGAGCTTGTCAGAAGAAAATCACGTTTTGGGACAACTTTCATTGGTTGTTCAAATTATCCAAAATGCCACTATATAAAAAAAGAACCTAAGAAAACAGAGGAAGATAAATAATGGAACAAGTTACGGTTGTAGGAGCAGGACTTGCCGGGTGTGAGGCAACATGGCAGCTCGTAAAAAGAAATATTCCGGTTCGATTGATTGAAATGCGTCCTAAAAAGGAAAGTCCAGCCTTTCATACAGATCGATTTGCGGAACTTGTGTGTTCGAATTCACTTCGATCCAATGCGATGAATAATGCGGTTGGTATTTTAAAAGAGGAATTACGCCAAATGGATTCATTGATTATGAAATCAGCAGATATGCATGCTGTACCAGCTGGAAGTGCGTTGGCAGTTGATCGTGAGACTTTTTCACAATATATTACTGATACAATCAAAAATCATCCATTGGTCGAAGTTGTTAATGAAGAAATGACAGTTTTACCAGAAGGACCATGCATTATCGCAACAGGACCTTTGACAAGTGATTCTCTAGCGAAGGCTATACATGATTTCACTTCTGAAGATACTTTCCATTTCTATGATGCAGCAGCACCTATTATTGAAAAGGATTCGATTGATTTTAGTAAAGCCTACTATAAGTCTCGCTATGACAAAGGTGAAGCAAGTTATATCAACTGTCCGATGAATGCGGATGAATTTGAAGTATTCTATGATGCATTGATTCATGCAGAATGTGTGAATTTGCACGATTTTGAAAAAGAAACATATTTTGAAGGTTGTATGCCCATTGAGGAAATGGCACGTCGTGGAAAGAAGACTATGTTGTTTGGGCCATTAAAGCCGGTGGGATTGGAAAAAGACAAGGATTCACATCCAGTTGCCGTAGTTCAGTTACGCCAAGATAATGTAGCTGCAAGTATGTACAATATTGTTGGTTTCCAGACACATTTAACTTGGCCTGAACAAAGAAGAGTTTTCTCTTTGATTCCTGGATTAGAAAATTTGAAAATTACTCGTTATGGTGTTATGCATCGAAATTCTTATTTATCAAGTCCAATTGTTTTAAAAGAAACATATCAATCAAAGAAACGTGATGATTTATTCTTTGCCGGACAATTAACTGGAGTTGAAGGCTATGTTGAATCTTGTGCATCCGGATTGATTGCCGGAATCAATATGTCGTTGTATATGCAAGGTAAAGAACCAATTTGTTTTGGAAATACTTGTGTGATGGGCTCACAAGCATACTATATTACGCATTGTGATCCAAAACATTTCCAGCCAATGAATGCAAACTTTGGCATTATGCATTTAAACGAAAAATGTAAGAAACATGAGCGTAAAGAAAAATTTGCTGCTCAGGCACTTTCTCGTATTCAAGAAATTCAGGAACAAGTCAATGGATGAGTTGATTGATCGTTTTCTAAAATATATATATCGAAAGAATACGCAATCAGATAAAACTATCGAATCGTATAAAAATGATTTGAATCAATATAAAGAATATTTATTAAGTCAATCTATTGATTCTTTTGAATCGTGTGATAGATTGACTTTTATGAATTTTCTAGCTACATTGGATCATTTAAAATCCAGTTCGATTGCACGTAAAATGAGTGTATATCGTTCTTTCTATGCGTATTTGGCAGAGTATATGGGTATCAATGAAAACCCTTTATTAGGAATACAGACACCAAAGAAGTCAAAACAAATTCCAGATTTTTTATTTGTAGAAGAAATTCAGGAATTTTTAAATTCTTATAATGACGCCAAAGAAGATCAATATCGCGATCGCATATTATTTACGATGATGTATGCATGTGGATTACGTGTTAGTGAATGTGTTGCATTGGAATGGAATCAAATTGATTTAAACAATCGAATCGTGCATATTCGAGGTAAAGGGGATAAAGATCGCATTGTACCTTTTTATCAAGGTTTTGAAAAAGAATTGTGGGAATATAAAAATAGTTTTTGGTCAAAATATGCAGTGGATGATCATGTATTTGTGAATTTAAGAAGTAAACAATTAACTTCTCGTGGTATTCAGTATTTAATGGATAAACATGCCAAAGCCATTGGAATGCATATGAAATTGCATCCACATATGTTGAGACATAGTTTTGCGACACATTTATTAGATAATGGAGCGGATATTCGTGTTGTTCAAGAGTTACTAGGACATTCATCTTTATCAACAACACAAATTTATACGCATGTGACTACAGCGCAGTTAGTGAAGGTTTATAAAAAAGCGCACCCTTTTGAAAAATAACATCTTGCAAGTTAAAAAGGTTATTGCTATAATGTAAAAGCGCGTGATTGCGCTTATAACACACATCATGGATTCGTGTGCCCGTGCACATTAGTGTTGCATGCGTCTGAAATGATGGAGGAGAAACGGAAAGGTAGGACTATTATGTCAATCGTATCAATGAAGAAAATGTTAGAGAACGGTGTTCACTTTGGTCACCAGACTCGCCGTTGGAACCCAAAGATGAAACCATTCATCTACACAAGTCGCAACGGGGTTTATATCGTAGATTTAAACCAAACTCAAGCACAAATCGAAGCTGCTTACAATGAATTAAAAGCAATTAGCGAACGTGGAGGAAAAGTATTGTTCGTAGGAACAAAGAAACAAGCTGCAGAAGTTGTTGAAGAACAAGCTTTACGTTCAGGATCTTTCTACGTTAACAAACGTTGGTTAGGTGGTTTATTAACAAACTTCCGTACAATCCAAAAACGTATTAAACGTTTAGTAGAAATCGAAGAAATGGAAGCTAGCGGAAAAATCGAAGTTTACACTAAGAAGGAACAAGCTAACTTACGTAAAGAAAAAGCTAAATTGGAAGGTTCTTTAGGTGGAATCAAAGAAATGAAGAAACTTCCAGATGCATTAGTTGTTATTGATCCAAAAGAAGAACACAATGCAATCGCTGAAGCTAAAAAATTAGGAATCCCTGTATTCGCTATGTTAGATACAAACTGTGATCCAGAAGATGCTGATTTTGCAATCGCTTCTAATGATGATGCAGTTCGCTCAATCAAATTAGTTACAACAATCTTAGCAGACGCTATCGTTGATGCTAAGGGTGGTCTATTAGAAATGGCTTACTTAGATGAAACTGAAGATGATGTAACTATGGAAGACGTAATCAAAAATGTTGAAGCACAAATCGCTGAAAACGAACGTCGTCGTCGTCAAAGAAATGAAGAACGTAGAAAACGTAACTTCGAACGTAAAAACCGTCGTCCTTTCAATAAGAAAAATGATGACGTAAAACCAGCTGCAAAAGCTGAAGAAGCAAAAGCTGCTGAATAATAAAAAATATAGGAGGATGCTAAAATGGCTATCACTGCTGCTCAAGTAAAAGAATTACGCGAAAAAACAGGTGCTGGTATGATGGATTGCAAAAAAGCCTTAACTGAATGTGAAGGTGACATTGCAAAAGCTGTTGACTGGTTACGTGAAAAAGGAATCGCAAAATCAGCTAAAAAAGAAGGACGTATCGCTGCTGAAGGTTTAACTCGTGTTGCTGTTAGTGGAAACACTGCTGTATTATTCGAAGTTAACTCAGAAACTGACTTCGTAAGTAAGAACGAACAATTCTTAGGTTTAATGGATACTTTACAAGAAGCAATTCTTGCAAACAAACCTGCTACAACTGAAGAAGCTTTAAATATTCAAACTGCTGAAGGAACTATCAATGATTTAATCATCAACGCTACAGCTACTATCGGAGAAAAAATTTCTTTCCGTCGTGTTGCTGTTATTGAAAAAGCAGATGATGAAATCTTCGGTTCATACATGCACATGGGTGGATCAATTTCTGCTGTTGTAGTTGTTAAAGGGACTCAAGATGCTACTGTAGCTAAAAACTTAGCAATGCAAGTTGCTAGTATGGCTCCAAAATATGTATCTCAAGCTGAAGTACCAGGTGAAGAAGTTGAACACGAACGTGAACTTCAATTACAAATGATGAAGGCTGATCCTAACATGGCTAACAAGCCAGAAAAAGTATTGGAAGGAATCTTAAAAGGAAAAGTTGACAAACACTTTAAAGACCAATGCTTATTGGATCAAGAATATTTCTTAGAACCTAAAACTAAGGTTTCTCAATTCTTGAAAGACAACAAAGCCGAAGTAGTAACTTTCGTACGTTTCCAAACTGGTGAAGGTATCGAAAAACGCGAAGAAAACTTTGCTGAAGAAGTTGCTGCTCAAATGGCTAAGTAATTTATCTTTTACTTTAAAACCCTTGGAAATTCCAAGGGTTTTTCTTTTTAAATAGCGTAATATAGTGTATAATTGTTGTGACAATTCAATAAGGAGCAATAGTATGTATAAACGTGTTTTATTAAAATTAAGTGGCGAAGCTTTATCTAGCCCTGAAGCTGCTTTTGATCCAGAAATCTTAAAAAGATTGGCAAAAGAGTTAAAAGAAGTACAAAAATTAGGAGTAGAATTGGCAATTGTTGTCGGTGGTGGCAACTTCATTCGTGGTAAGATGATGGCTGAAATGGGAATGAACCGTGCTCAAGCCGATTATATGGGTATGTTAGGTACTGTAATCAACGCTTTAGCTGTTCAAAATGCATTAGAACAAGAAGGCGTTCAAACTCGAGTGCAGACAGCTGTTGAAATGCAAAAGGTTGCAGAACCATTCATCTTAAGACGTGCTTTACGTCACTTGGAAAAAGGAAGAATCGTTATTTTTGGAGCTGGTACAGGTTCTCCATACTTCTCAACAGATACAACTGCAGCATTACGTGCATCTGAAATCAATGCAGATGTTATCTTAATGGCTAAAAATGGTGTTGATGGAGTTTATGATTCAGATCCAAAGAAAAATCCAAATGCTAAGAAATACGATACACTAAATTATATGGACGTATTAAACGAGGGCTTACAAGTCATGGACTCAACAGCTATTAGTATGTGCATGGATAATGATATTGATTTAGTTGTTTTCAATATGAATGAACCTGGTAATATTGTCAAAGCAGTTCGCCGTGAAGTTAACGGTACAACAATCACTAAAAAGAAATAAGGAGAATTAAAATGAGTGATATTTTATTAAATGCAGAAGAAAAAATGATGGGTGTTATTGATAATTTAGAATCAAACCTTCGTCAAATCCGTACTGGACGTGCCAGTGGACAAATGTTAGAACGTGTACAAGTTGAATATTATGGTGCAATGACACCAATCAACCAGATGGCTCAGATTTCTGTTGTTGAAGGTACACAACTTGTTATTAAACCTTATGATCGTTCAATCATTAAAGATATTGCACACGCAATTCAAGCTGCTAACTTAGGATTGAATCCTCAAGCAGAAGCAGATGTCATTCGTATTCAAGTTCCTCAATTAACTGAAGATCGTCGTAAAGAATTAGCTAAAGATGCACAAAAATATGGTGAAGAAGCTAAGATTGCGATTCGTAACGTACGTCGTGATGCGAACGATGCCATTAAAAAAGATAAAGAACTTCCAGAAGACGAACAAAAACAAACATTAGAAGAATCACAAAAATTAACAGACAAATACATTAAAGATGTTGATTCAATTTGTGAAGCAAAGAAAAAAGAAATATTAAATGTCTAAGTCCAAACTTGATTTGGACTTTTTTAAAAAGGAGGTTTTTATGGCACCAAAAACAGTAGCTATAATTATGGATGGTAATGGTCGTTGGGCCAAAAAAAGAGGCTTACCAAGAACGGCAGGACACAAAAAGGGTGCGGATACAATTCGTACTGTGGCCTTAGCTGCACAAGATATGGGAATTCAAAAATTGATTCTATATGCTTTTTCAACAGAAAACTGGAAAAGACCAGAAGATGAAGTTTCCTATTTATGTAAATTACCAGGATTATTTTTTAATAAATTTATTAATGAATTGATGGAAAAGAACATTCGTGTGACTTTTGCCGGTGAATTAGAAAAATTCCCACAAACAACACAATATGTAATTAATAAGGCTGTAAATATGACTAAGGATAATACTGGATTAGAATTATGTTTAGCCATTAATTACGGTTCGCGAAGAGAAATGTTACTTGGTATGAAAAAATATGCGGATGAGGTTGCTCAAGGTAAACGAGAAAACGATTTAACTGAGGAAGAGTTCTCAAAATATTTATTTGTACCAGAAGACATTGATCTGATGATTCGTACAAGTGGAGAACTTCGTATTTCGAATTATTTGTTGTGGCAACTCGCCTATGCGGAATTAATTTTTACACCAGTCGCATGGCCTGATTTTGATGAAAAAGCATTAAAAGATTGTCTAGACGAATTCGCTTCAAGAGATCGCAGATTTGGAGGCTTAACTTCATGAAACAAAGAATAATTACCGCTATAGGTATCATTCTTGTTGTAGCACTACCAGTAGCTCTTGGAGGATATTGGTTAGAATCTCTTGCCTTATTTATTGTTTGTGCAGGTGCATATGAATGGATGCATATTCAGCCACATTTTAAAAGCTGGCCTAAATATGTTCTTCCACTCAGTGCTTTAGCTGTCGTTTTAACAAGGGTTTTACCGGATAAATACTTTTTCGTTGTTATGACACTGATTGTTGTATTCTTATGGAGTCTTGTTGTTTTTGTTGAAAACTACTCAATCATAGATTCCTTTGTGTGTATTTCATATGTTACAATTTTCTCCCTTGTTTATCATGCGGTAGGACAAATCGCAAACGTACATCAGTACCTATGGACGATTGTTTTTGCTACATATGGAAGTGATACAGGAGCTTATTTTGTGGGTCGAGCTATTGGAAAGCACAAAATGAATCCTAGGATCTCACCTAAAAAGAGTTGGGAAGGTTTTGTGGGAGGAATTGTATTTGGTTCTGTATTAAGTTTTGTGGTTAGTTTTAGCTACGTATCAAACTTAAACCCAGTTTTAAATACATTCTTATGTTTAGTATGTCCTATTACTGCAGAACTTGGAGATTTGTGTTTTAGTGCTATTAAACGTCATTTTGCTGTAAAAGACTTTTCTAATCTTTTACCAGGGCATGGTGGTGTTTTAGATCGTGTAGATTCACTATTATTAAATATCATGGTATTTAGTGTTTTATATACAATCATTCTCTAAGGGGGATTTGAATGGATTTTATTATAGGTATAATAGCATTTGTCGTGATGCTAAGTGTGATTGTCATTTTACATGAGTTAGGACATTTTTTAGTTGCTAAACATTTTGGGGTTTACTGTAAAGAATTTTCTATTGGTATGGGACCATGTCTTTATCAAAAACAAGGAAAAGAGACTGCTTTTTCAATTCGCGCTATTCCTTTTGGCGGCTATGTAATGATGGCTGGTGAAGAAGATGGCTCACAAAGCGAAGAAGATAGCTGGCTAAAGGATGTTCCGGAAAATAGACGTTTAAACGGTATTGAAAAATGGAAACAAGTCTGCATCATGATTGCTGGTATTATGATGAATATTTTATTGGCATGGATCATATATATGGGTGTGGCCTTAGCTCAAGGCTATGTAATAGAAGACGCAAAACCAGTTGTCTATGTAGTCGAAGAGGATTCTGTGGCACAAAAAGCAGGTCTAGAAAAAAATGATTACATCGTTAAAGTTCAAAGTGAGGATGGAAACAGCATTCAGCCTAAAACACAATATGAAATTTTAGAGTTTATTCAATATCATCATGATACATTGACCTTAACTGTAAAGCGTGATGGCACAACATTTGAAACTACGCTAACTCCATCTTATGATAAGGATATGGAAGGCTATACACTTGGCTATAAGGCGATTGCATATGCGAAGAAGATTCCTTGGTATCAATCTTTATGGGTTGGCTGTCAAAATACCTGGGATAGTGCAACAACTATATTTAAATCTTTGAATATGATCATTCATGGACAGGGATTAGAAAACTTATCAGGTCCCGTTGGCATTTTAAATGTTACTAGCAAATCTGTACAATATGGATTGGACATGTATTTTAACTTGTTTGCGCTGATTTCATTAAATATTGGAATCTTTAATGCTATTCCCATTCCAGCACTTGATGGGGGAAGAATCTTGATTTTATTGATTGAAAAACTAATTGGACGAAAAGTTTCTACAAAAGTAGTAGAAAATATCATCATGGTAAGTTTTGTACTCTTGATGTTGCTGTTTTTATACGCAACATATAATGATATCGTACGATTGTTTTAAAAAAAGAACCTATATTTTGGAAATTCCAAGATATAGGTTCTTTTCTACATAAAGTATAGGATAGCTAATAAGTGACAAATACTAGCTAAAATGATGAAGATATGCCATACAAAATGAAAATATCTTTTTTGTGGTTTTGAATAAAAGAAAGTACCCATGGTGTACATAACACCACCTAAGGCAATCAAAATGATAAATATAGGTTGAGTTTCTTTGATTAGCGTAGGAAAGATAAAGATAGCTAACCAACCCATGACCATATAGATTACCATTGAAAGTTTAGGATAACTTTTCGTCGCAATCGATTTCAATAAGATTCCTGCAATTACCATAATCCATTCGATAGCTAAAATTGTATATCCTTTCCAGTTGTTCATAAGATTTAGACAAATGGGCGTATAAGTTCCTGCAATAGCCAATAAGATCATAATGTGATCTAATTTTCTAAATACATATTTGTGTGTTGTCTCATGTGGCATGCTGTGGTAAAGACAAGACCCTGTAAACATAAAGAGCAGACAAATCAAGAATACCGCTGTTCCAAATGTTTTGATTGCTCCGCCTTGTAAATAGGCACGAACACTATAGTATGGAAGTGCAAATAGAATCAAAAGTGCCATAACTCCATGTGTGATACAGTTTCCTACTTCTTCACCAAAACAAAGTGGATAAACATACCTCATACTATCTTTCTTATTCATACACGTACTATAACATAATAATAAATAATATACAATCTAGAAATGGATACTAGATATATTTTATGTGATTTTTTTGATATAATACACTAGTTAGAGTGGAGGGTCTTGATGTTTTTAAAACGTATTGAATTACAAGGCTTTAAAAGCTTTGCAGATAAAACAGTGATTCAATTTGATCAAGATATTACAGGCATTGTAGGACCAAACGGATGTGGTAAAAGTAATGTGAATGATGCCATTCGTTGGGTGCTAGGTGAACAGAGTGTTAAATCACTTCGTTCAGGTACTAATATGTCAGATATTATCTTCTCAGGAAGTGAATATAGAAAACCTGTAAACATGGCACGCGTTACATTGGTATTTGATAATTCAACACGTGTTTTTGATTCGGATTTTGATGAAATCGAAATAACACGACAAATTTTACGTGCCAATAATGAAGCAAGTTATTTTATAAATAAAACACCATGCCGATTAAAAGATATTAATGATTTAGTCATGGATACAGGATTAGGCAAAGATTCCTTAAGTATAATTACGCAGGGAAATATTTCTTCTTTTGCGGATGCAAAGCCAGAAGATAGACGTTCTTTATTTGAGGAGGCTGCGGGTGTCGCAAAGTATAAAAAGAGAAAAAAGGTGTCATTGTCTAAATTAGAGCAGACAAAAGAAAATCTAGATCGTTTGCAGGATATTCTAGATGAGCTTGAAAGACAAATTGGACCTTTGGAAAAACAAGCTAAAAAGGCAGAAAAATATATTTCTTTAAGAGATAAACTATCTAAAATTGAAATTAGTGTATTGGTTGAGGATATTGATCAATATAATGATAAAATCAATCAGATCAATAAAGAATTGTTTGATATCCAAGCTATGCATACATCAGAAAATGCGGAGCTTTTAAAGCAGGAAAATCGCTTAGAAAGCATTCGAAAAGAAATGTATGCTCTAGATAAACAAATCAATGAGCTGCAAGGAAAATACACAAAGGCGATGGAAGAAAATTATCAGCTTGAAAGACGTAAAATCGAGCAGGATGAAAAGCGAAAGTATATGTTGCAGGTAGCGGATAAACAAGCTCGTCAAAAAGAATTGCAGGCTATGCTTGAAGAAGCACGATTCGAATATCAGGATCGTCATCAACGTTTGATGCAGACGCAACAAGATTTAAATAACCGTCGTAATATTGTGAATGATTTGAAAACAAAAATTTCTAAGGCTCGTTATGAATCGGATCAGGCAAACAATATCTTGATACAGCTACAAAATCGTAGACAAGTATTGGAAAATATGATGAAGCAGCCATTTGCTCATCAACAAGGTGTGCGTTCCGTAATGCAGGCAAAAAACTCTTTATCTGGCGTTTATGGAGTTGTCAGTGAATTGTTGATTGCACATACCGATAAAGCATTGGCGGTAAATGCAGCATTAGGTGGAAGTATCTATCAAATCATCACTAAAAATGAGGCAGATGCAAGAAATGCCATTTCATTCTTGAAACGAAACCGTAGTGGACGCGCAACTTTCTTACCATTAAGTGTATGTCATCCTAGAAAAATGAATGAACAAGTGATCACGGTTGCTTCAACAAGTCCAGGCTTTTTAGGCTTTGCGAGTGAATGTGTTGACTGTAAAGAGATCTTTGATCCCGTTAAAGAACGATTGCTTGGTAATGTGATTGTGGTGGATACATTGCAGAATGCGAATGAAACCGCGAAACGTTTACGTTATGCATATAAAATTGTTACACTAGACGGTGATATCGTACATACAGGTGGTAGTATGACGGGTGGTGTTACGAAGAATCAAAGTACACCGGTCACAATGCGTCAGGAATTAGAAACAATCAATTCAAAAATTGAAGGGCAAAAAATCAAAGCCGACAATTGTTTGGATGAAACAGAGATTCTTACGCAGAAACTTCAAAAAGAAAATGATGCGATTGTAACTTTACAGATTGAATTGGCTAAGTTAGAAAATATTTATGCGACTAAAAAGGCAAAATACGATTCAATTTTAACTGAATATCAGGAGTTAGGTGTAGATATTGAAGATAGTGGTGAATTAGCACAAGATGATCTTGTTGTACAAATGTCTAAGATGCATGCCGTATTGGATTCATTGTCTTTAGAGATTCAAAGCTTGCGTCAGACTCGTTTTGATAAAGGAAATGAAGCAGAACAACTTGAAAATCAGATTCGTTTAGTTCGTAGAGAAATGAGTTCTAAACAATCGCAGATCCATAACTATGAAATGGAAGTTGTGAAAATCAAAACGCAGTTAGAGAACGCGTTGAATCGCTTAAGCACAGATTATGAAATGACATATGAGTATGCGTTAACTAAAAAAGAAGATGTCGAAATCGAAAGAGCTAAAGAAGAGGTTATTCAACTTCGTCAAGCCATTTCTCGTTTGGGAAATGTGAATTTGGATGCACCGAACGAATATAAAGAAGTCAAAGAACGTTTTGATTTTATGACAAGCCAAAAAGAAGATTTAGAAAAGGCAAGTCAACAAATATTGGCAGCCATTGATGAGATGGACAAGACAATGATCAGTCAATTTACTGAGATGTTTAATAAAATTAATGCTGAACTAGATGGCGTATTCAAGGCTATGTTTGGTGGAGGACGTGCTAGCCTTTCCATGGTGGATCCAGAAGACGTATTGAATACGGGTATTGATATTGATGTTCAGCCTCCTGGAAAAATGGTTAAAAATATCCAGACATTCTCGGGTGGAGAAAAAGCTTTGATTGCGATTAGTGTATTGTTTGCGATATTGAAGGCTCGTACAATGCCTTTATGTATCTTTGATGAGGTAGAAGCAGCATTAGACCAGGCAAATGTTGAGCGTTTTGCTCGTTATTTATCTCATTATCGTGGTCAATCTCAATTTATTGCGGTAACACATAGACCAGGAACTATGGAACAGTGCGATACGTTATATGGGGTTACAATGCAAAAAGATGGTGTTAGTAAAGTGTTAAAAGTTCAATTGAAAGATGCAGTACATATAGCTAAGGAGGAAAAGTAATGTCGGTCTTTTCGAAAATAAAAGAAGCTTTCGTAAAAAGTGAAGATAAAGATAAATATTTATCAGGCCTTGATCGTTCAAAGAAAAGCTTTGGAGATCGTATGCGTGCTTTATCCAATAACTTTCATGGAATTGATGATGACCTATTAGAGCAAATTATGGTTATTCTACTTGAGAGTGATGTGGGTATTCATACAGCACAAAAAATTGTGGATGCGTTTGAATCAAATGGAAAACATGTTAAAGAATATGATTCCATGTTAGATTATTTGGTTTCAATTCTTTATGATTTCTATGATGAATCAAACGACGAACCAATTAAAATGAATGAAGAAGGTCCAACAGTTATTTTAATGGTTGGTGTAAATGGTAGTGGTAAGACAACTACAAGTGCAAAATTAATTCAATATTATAAGGAACAAGGTAAGAAAGTTGCGGTTGCTGCAGCCGACACATTCCGTGCTGGAGCCATTGATCAAATTGATACTTGGGCAACACGTTTAGGTGTTCATTGTGTTAAAGGAAAAATGAACCAAGACCCAAGTTCCGTATTAGTTGATGCTTGTCGTTATGCCAAAGAAAATGATGTTGATATTTTGATTTGCGATACAGCGGGTCGTTTACAAAATAAAACAAACTTGATGAATGAATTAAGTAAGATGCACCGTGTTGTACAAAGAGAAATTGAGGGAGCACCACAAGAAGTCTGGTTAGTTTTAGATGCGACAACAGGTCAAAACGGTATTTCACAGGCAAAAGTATTCTTGGAAGCAACTGATGTAACAGGTATCGTTTTAACGAAGATGGATGGTACGGCAAAAGGTGGAGTTGTACTCGCAATTCGTGATCTATTACACTTACCAGTTCGTTTCCTAGGTCTAGGAGAAAAGCCTGCTGATTTAAGACCATTTGATATCAATGCCTTCTTGATGGGAATCACAAAGGGTATGGAAGAATAATGATTTCAAAATTAGATGCGAATGATTTATTAGATGTGTATGGAGAATTGTTGACAGAACGTCAAAGAGAGATATTATCTCTTTACTATGAGGAAGATTTCTCTTATACTGAAATAAGTGAGGAACTAGAGATTTCTCGTGCAGCCGCGATGGATTCGGTACATCGAGCTACGAAATTACTGGAAAAATATGAAGCAGCGATTGGTTATGTTGCTAAGAAAAAATTATTGGATTCATGGATTCTACATCATGAAGATGTTGAACAAATCGAAATATTAAAAGAAATTTTTTAGGAGGATCAAAAAATGTCGATTGTTATGAGTGTTAATGCAGGAAGTTCGTCTTTGAAATTCCAAGTTTTCAAAATGCCAGAAGAAGAAGTTCTAGCTCAAGGAAACGTAGAACGTATTGGTTTAAACGATTCTATCTTTGGAATGAAAGCCAATGGAGAAAAAATTGAAGAGATCTTAGATATCAAAGATCATGCAGTAGCTGTAAAAAAATTAATGGAAGCATTAATTGAACACAAAGTTGTAAATAGTTTAGAAGATATCAAAGCGATTGGTCATCGTGTTGTTCATGGTGGAGAATATTTCTCTCATTCAGTACCTGTAGATGCTGATGTTGAAGCTAAAGTAGAAGAATTATGTGTATTAGCTCCATTACACAACCCAGCTGCATTAGTTGGATATCGTTCATTTAGAGATGCTTTACCAGAGTGTAAACACACATTCGTATTTGATACAGCATTCCACCAAAGTATGCCAGAAGAAAACTATATTTTCCCTCTTCCATATGAATATTATACTAACGATAAAGTACGTCGTTATGGTGCTCATGGAACAAGTCATGAATATTTGACAAAACGTTTGGCTGAGCTTCAAGGAAAAACACAAGAAGAAATGAATATCATCACTTGCCACTTAGGAAATGGTGCTAGTATTACAGCTGTTAAAAATGGTAAATCATATAAAACATCAATGGGATTCACACCTCTTGGAGGAATCATGATGGGAACTCGTTGTGGAGATATTGACCCTGCAATCGTTCCATTCTTAGAAAATAAATATGGATATACACCAGATGAAATGGATACAATCATGAATAAAAAATCGGGTATGTTAGGTGTAAGTGGAATCTCTAGTGATGGTCGAGACATTGAAGCAGCTATCAAAGAAGGAAACCCACGTGCTATTTTAACTCAAAACGTATATGTAAATCGTATTGTCGAAGTTGTATCAGGATACTACGGATTAATGGGTGGTGCTGATGCGATTGTTTTTGCGGGTGGTATCGGTGAAAATGACTGTGCAATGCGTCAAAGAATCTGTGATGGATTATCAGCATTTGGCGTTGTTGTAAAACCAGAAGACAACGATGGAGTTCGTGGCGTTGAAAAATTATTAAGTGCTCCTGAATCAAAAATGCAAGTTTGGTTATTGCCAACAAATGAAGAATTAGTCATTGCACGTGATGCTTACAAGGATTTGATGGCTAATGCCTAATGATATTTTAGAAAGCGTAAAAGATTTTAATACAATCACAATCTTTCGCCATGTTTTTGCTGACATGGATGCGATAGGATCACAATTTGGCTTAAAGTATTATTTAGAAAGTGCCTATCCGAATAAAAAAATCTATTGTTTAGGTAATGATTGTCCAGTTTCACAAAGAAACAACGTGCATATGGATGTTGTAGATGATGAAGTAGTAGCTTCCAGCTTAGCAATTGTTTTAGATACTTCAAATGCTGCACGCATTGATGATGACAGGTATCAATTGGCAAAAAAATCAATTCGTATTGATCATCACGTACAAGTAGAAACAATTTGTGATGAAGAATGGATTGATGATAAGGCAAGTGCCACATGTGAGTTATTAGCTTTGTATTTACAAGAAAAAAAGGCTAACATTCCTCTACAAAGTTCTCTGATGTTATATCTTGGATTAACAGCGGACAATATTCGTTTTACGACAAATAATGTTCGTCCAGCTACATTTGATGCCGCAAAATATTTATTTGAACAAGGTGTAGATGTCACAAAAGTGGAACAATTGAACTTTTCAAAATCCATGGAAGACTATAAATATGAAACTGTTGTACGTAATCATACAGTGTTTAAAAACAAGTTCCTTTATTCAATTCTAGAATGTGAAGATTATGAAGAATTTGGTTTAAGCTTTACAGATGCGAAAGACAAAGTCTATTGTTTAGCAGGTATCGATTGTGTTGAAATGTGGGCATTGTTTACGCGTATGGAAGATCGTGTACATTATAGTGCGTCTTTACGTTCAAGAAATATTCCAATTCGTGATGTTGCTATGGAATTTGGTGGCGGTGGTCACGAATGTGCAAGTGGAATCAAAAACTTAACACGTGATCAAGTCAATCAAATTATTGAAATTTTATCAAATCGAGAGGTAGCTTAATAAGCTATCTCTTTTTCTTATGGTATAATATTTTAGAAAGAAAGGTGGGATTTCATGGTTCACTTACATATGCGAAGTTCATACTCTTTACTTGAATCACCTATTCGTTTAGAAAATATGATTCTTCATCAAAAACAACTTGGATTCAACCATGTATGTTTGACCGATCATAATGTGATGTATGGAACGATGGAGTTCTATCAATTGTGCAAAAAGCACAATATACATCCGATTATTGGTTTAGAAGTTGATTCCATCTATAATGATGAGCCATTTCATTTTATTCTTCTAGCGAAGAATGATATGGGTCTACAGAATTTATATAAATTAAGTTCGATCATAAAAGAAAATGTATCTTTTGAAGAAGTTATAAAGTATGCCAAAGATTGTGTGGTATTAACTTCCAGCGACGGAAAAGATACATTCAGTGCATATATTGAACATCAAGATTTAGAAAAGCTAAGTGCATTTGTAGAATTGTGTAAAAAATCTTTTTCAGATTTCTATATTTCTGTATCTATGAATGATTCGGGTAAAAAAAGAGCCGATAATCGAATTTTAAAACAACTTGATTGTAAACGTGTGGCTCTATCTCGAATTCTGTATGAGAATAGTGAAGACGTGAAATCTTTACAAATATTAAGGGCTATTGCCAAACAAACAAATATTGAAAATCAAGGTTTGGACGTACAATTTCAAAGATATTTAAGAAGTCCACAGGAAATGGAAGTGTTGTATGATGAAAGTGAATTGATCGCTACAGAAGAAATCGCAAGAATGTGCAATATTCAAATGGCTTTTCAAAAGTCCAAGCTTCCTGTATTTAAAAATAAACTTCAAATTGATTCGAGGGACTATTTGATCAAACTCTGTAAGAAGGGGTTAGAAAAACGTTTAAATGGGAATTTAAATCCTACCTATATCAAACGTTTAGAATATGAATTAAATGTCATAGTCACTATGGGATTTACCGATTATTTTTTGATTGTATGGGATTTTATTCGATATGCCAGAAGTCAAGACATATTTGTAGGTCCAGGGCGTGGTAGTGCAGCCGGTTCTTTAGTAGCTTATTGTTTAGGTATTACACATATTGATCCAATTCAGAATAATTTATTGTTTGAAAGATTTCTAAATCCATCACGTGTTTCCATGCCGGATATCGATACGGATTTTCCAGATGATAGAAGAGATGAAGTGATTCAGTATGTTCGTGAATTATATGGTTATGATCATGTCAGTCATATTGTGACTTTTAATACTTTGCAGGCAAGACAAGCCATTCGTGATGTAGGGCGTGTCATGAATATTCCGGCAAGAATCGTGGATGAACTTTCTAAGATGTTAAAGAATACACCTAAAATTACGTTGATGCAGGCCTATAATGAGAATGTTTTATTTCGAAAAAGGATTCAGTCAGATCAAAAATTAACTGAATTATTTAAGATGTGTGTAAACGTTGAAGGATTACCAAGACATACATCTTTACATGCGGCAGGAATTGTTCTTTCAGATCAGCCTATTGTGAATGTTTGTCCACTTGTCAGTGTCGATGGAGATATTCAGGCTACACAATTTACAGCGGAATATCAAGAAGATTTGGGCTTGATTAAAATGGATTTTTTGGGCATTCGTAATTTAACGACGATTCATGAGATTGTCACAAATCTAAAAGAACAAAAACATATTTCTTTGGATATGATGAAAATCAATTTAAAGGATGCGAAAACATATCAATTATTATCGTTTGGAAACACATTAGGTGTATTTCAATTGGAATCTAGTGGAATTACGTCTTTACTACAAAAGATACAACCCAACAAATTTGAAGATATCAGTGTTGTACTTGCTTTATATCGTCCTGGAGCGATGCAGCATATTGATACATATATTGAAAGAAAAAAGGATCCTTCAAAAGTCGTGTATCCTCATCCTTTACTAGAACCAATCTTAAAGGAAACCTATGGTATCATGATTTATCAGGAGCAAGTTATGCAGACAGCCCAAGTGATTGGTGGATTTAGCTTGGCACAAGCAGATACACTAAGAAAGGCTATGTCGAAAAAGAAATTGGATGTCATGCAGAATTTAAAAGAGCAATTCATTTTAGGAGCTCGAAAGAAGCGTATTAAGGATTCTGTTTCCAATGAGATATTTTCTATCATGGAACAATTTGCCGGTTATGGATTTAATAAATCACACAGTTATGCCTATAGCTTAGTAGCTTATCAAATGGCTTATTTAAAGGCAAACTATCCTTTATATTTCTATCAGAGCCTTTTAAATAGTGTCATTGGTTCAGGTATAAAAACATCACAATATATTTATGAATGTAAACGAAGAAATATCGTTGTGAATGGGTGTGATATTAATCATTCAAAGGCTTTCTATACGATTGAACAGAATTCAATTCGTATGCCACTACAAGTTTTAAAAGGTGTAGGGAAAACAATTTATCCAACGATTTTAGAACATGCACCATATGCAGATTTATTTGATTTTCTTGCCAAAGCAAGTATGTATAAGATCAATGAATCTACGATTCGAATTTTAATTGATGGCGGAGCATTGGATTGCTTTGGATATAATCGTGCAACTCTTAATGAGAATTTAAGAAAGCTGATTGATTATGTAAATATTGTGCGAATTGAAGATCCGAACAATTTACGTTTCGATTTTAGTATTGTCTCTCGTCCAGGTATTCAAAGAATCAAAGAGAATCCAATACAAAAAGCTCAAAAAGAGCAATATGTGTACGGTTTCTATGTGAGTGAACATCCTGTGCAGTCTTTACGTATGCACAACTATCCAAATTGTATACCATTGTTAAATGCAGTAAATAAAGATGGATATATGAGTATTTTAGTGCGTGTGGCATCTTTTAGAACACATAAGACAAAGAAAGGCGATTGGATGTGCTTTATGAGTGTTGAGGATGAAGCTGGTAAAATGGATGCGGTTATCATGCCTCGTTTGTATGAACAACAAAAAGAAAACATTCAAAAAGATCGTATTTGTCTGATTCAAGGAAAAAAGGATCGACCAACATCGATTGTAGTGAATAAAATAGAATGGATCGAGGTGTAAAAAAAATGATCACAAAACGAAATGATTTATTGTCTAAAAAAGTGATTCAAAGCTTAAAAAACAGACATATGAATGGGTATTATGTGCATTCGAAACAAGAAGCTGTAGATTTGGCATTTGAAATTATGAAGCCGTGCTCAAGTGTAGGCTGGGGAGGCTCAGATACTTTAAATAAGATTGGTATCAAGGAAGAGCTTTATAAAAGAAATTTTAAAGTTATTGATCGAGATCAGGCAAAAGATGCCGAAGAAAAGTACAAGTTGGAAAGAGATTGTTTTTATGCAGACTACTATTTAATGAGTACCAATGCGATGACAGAAGATGGAATTTTAGTCAATATGGATGGGCATTGTAATCGTGTGTCATGTTTATGCTTTGGGCCTAGACATATCATAATGATTGTAGGTATGAATAAGGTGACAAAAGATTTAGATAGTGCAATTTCTAGATTAAGAAATGTGGCTGCACCCATTAATAATCAACGTTTTAGTGGAAACAGACCTTGTCAATTAACAGGTAGTTGTGCAAATTGTTTAGCCCAAGGCTGCATTTGTGACCAATTGGTTATCACAAGAAACAGCATGGAATCCGATCGTATTCATGTCATTTTAGTGGACGAAGTATTAGGATATTAGAATGAAATGGCTATACAATTTAGCCATTTTTTCATATGTGTATAATAATGGTGATGAATTTCTTGCATTATTTGTAGTTTCATGTTTTAATCTTTATGCGTAAAAAAATTATCCAGAGTTGAAGTAGAGAGTTAGCTCGTTGACTTCACGCCAACCTGACAATATGTTAAGGTGGTCCTGCTAACAGCGATAAGAAGTATAAAGATTTGTAACATACTTCTTAAAGTATGTTTTTTTTATGGATAAGCAAGAAAAGAGGAGACAAAATGAAAGACTATATTTTTACAAGTGAAAGTGTTACTGAAGGTCATCCAGATAAAATTTGTGACCAAATTGCCGACGCAATCGTAGATGCTGCATTAGCTCAAGACCCATATTCAAATATGGCTGTTGAATGTACTATTAAAGATGATTTTGTATTAATTTATGGTGAATGTAATACAAAGGCAGAATTGGATTATGAAACAATCGCATTGAATGAAATCAAACGTATTGGATATACAGAAGAATATCATGTACATACTGTTGTAAACCAACAAAGTCCTGAAATTCACAATGCGGTAAACCGTGATGAAGTATGTGCTGGTGACCAAGGTATTATGTTTGGTTATGCATGTGATGAAAATGATGAATACATGCCATTAACTATCTATTATGCACACCTTTTAGCTCGTCAATTGTCAAAAGTTAGAAGACAACACCCAGATTTATTAAAACCAGATGGAAAAACACAGGTATCTGTTGAATATGAAAATGATGAAATCAAACGTATTGATACAATCGTTGTTTCAACTCAACATTCAAAAGATATTACGCAAGAAGAAATTAAAGAATTAATCATGAATGAAGTGATTAAACCTTGCATTGATGAAAAATATTTAGATGAAAACACAAAATATTTCATTAACCCATCTGGAAGCTTCGTTGTTGGTGGATCATGGGGAGATTCAGGAACGACAGGACGTAAAATCGTATGTGATACATATGGTGGACGTGGACGTATTGGAGGAGGATGCTTCTCTAGTAAAGACCCTACGAAAGTAGACCGTAGTGCTGCTTACTACTCTCGTTATGTAGCTAAAAACATTGTTGCCAATGGCTTAGCTCGTCGTTGTGAAGTTGAAGTTGCGTACGCAATTGGTAAAGCACAACCTGTATCTTTATGTGTAGACACTTTTGGAACTGGTAAATTTGATGATGAAAAACTATTAGAAATCGTTAAGAAAAACTTCAATTTTGAAGTAGGAAACATCATTTCCGAATTGGATTTAAGAAAGCCAGTTTACCACAAAACATCATGCTATGGACACTTTGGTGATCCTCAATTTACTTGGGAAAAGGTTAAAAAATTGGAATATTAATCGTTTAGAACTACAAATCTTGTAGTTCTTTTTTTTACTAAAAAGTGCAAATTAATGGGACGAGCTCGTTAATAATGGCAAATTTAAACAAATTAATATGTTAAATTGTGGGAAATACGGGTATTCTTTTGACACTTACGAGAAAATAGTGTAGCTTCTTTAAATGTGTGAGCAATGAGGAGGCCCATAACAATGAAAAAATTAATGCAAGTATTTGCGAGTGTGATGATTGCTACATCTACATTTGGAGGCGTTACAAATGTTGCGGCAAAAGAAAACACAGCAGCTTATAAAATTGAATATCAAGATGCAGATTCAATGCAGTCTGTATTTACAAAAGAATTACATAAAAAATATGCGAATGTAAAATTTAAAAAGAAATCAAAAAATGTATCTGTATATGAATCAAAAAACTACAAGGTAAAAGTAAAAGATTTAGATATAGAAACAGTTGGTAAACAAACTGTTTCTATTGAAGGAAAAAACAAAAATACAAATGAAAAGCACAGTGCTGAAGTAAGTATCAAGGTAGAAGATACAACAGCTCCTGTAATTACTTGTGAGGATACAATCACAGTGGAACAAAATGAAGCATTTGATATCAATCGCTATGTTTCATTAAATGAAGAAGGAACTATGACTGTGACTAAAAATGTAGATACAGCAAATACAGGAACTTTTACAACATCCATTAAAGCGAAAGATAAAGCGGGAAATGTAAGTGAAAAAAATATTACAGTTAATGTAGAAAAAGATTTCTATCAAAGAATTGCCGATGCTGCATTAGCTCAGATTGGTGTTTATCAAGATTGTACAATGTTAGTGACAAATTCACTTGCTGCTGTAGGAATCAATTTCCATGGTGCACCAGCAGCTTATTTAAGTTTAGGAACTTTGACAAACAATCCAGTTCCAGGAGATATTTGTGTCTATCAAGGACATGTAGCATTATATATTGGTAATGGGCAGGCTGTTCATGGTGGATGGTTTGGATGTCAGACAACAATTTATAGTGTTGAATGTAACCAACCATTTATTGGATATGTTCATGTAAATCGTTAATGAGATGAGAGTGATCTCATCTTTTTTTTGCACAGAAAAAAGAAGGCAACTAGATTGCCTTCTAAATGGATGTATTAGTCTCTTCCGTTAAATGCGTATTTATATAAGTCGAAGATCAATTCTTTAGTACATGGACGTGGGTTACCACCTGTACATACGTCAGCCATAGCTGAATCAGTTAATGTAGGTAAGTCTTCTTCTTTAACACCGATTTCTTTTAAGCTTTGAGCAATTCCACAATCTTTACTTAATTGAATAACGGCATCAATAGCTGCTTGACGATATTCTTCTTGAGACATTTCATCAACACCTTCAACTCCCATTACACGAGCGATTTCTCTAAATTTTTCACCAGTGTAATCTTTGTTGAATTCCATAACGTATGGAAGTAATGTAGCACAAGCAACACCGTGAGGGATTCCGTAGAATGCGCTTAATGGGTGAGCCATACCGTGGTCAACACCTAAACCAACGTTAGAGAATGCCATACCTGTCATATATTGTCCTAAAGCCATGTCTTCACGTCCTTTTGGATCGTTAGCACATGCAGCACGTAAGCTTCTTGAAATGATTTCGATAGCTTTTAAGTTTAATGTATCAGCAAGTTCCCAAGCAGCTAAAGTTGTATATCCTTCAATAGCG
Organism: Holdemanella hominis; assembly: GCF_014306155.1. Lineage (NCBI taxonomy): Bacteria > Bacillati > Bacillota > Erysipelotrichia > Erysipelotrichales > Erysipelotrichaceae > Holdemanella > Holdemanella hominis. The sequence goes on from NZ_JACRWH010000008.1 coordinate 32,551, forward strand.
TGAGTTAATGCGTCAAGACCAGTACTTGCTGTTAAGCCCTTTGGCATACTTGACATCATTTCTGGATCGATAATCGCAACAACTGGAATATCGTGAGCATCTACACAAACGAATTTTCTTTTCTTTTCAGTATCTGTAATTACATAATTGATTGTAGTTTCTGCTGCAGTACCTGCTGTAGTCGCAATAGCGATAACTGGGACAGATTTGTTTTTAGTTGGAGCAACACCTTCCAAGCTAACAACATCTTCAAATTCTGGGTTTGCCAAGATGATTCCAATACCTTTACAAGTATCTTGTGGGCTTCCACCACCAATAGCGATTAAATAGTCTGCACCAGCATCTTTAGCTGCTTGTACACCATTTTTAACTTGTTCAACAGTTGGGTTTGCCTTAACCTCATCATAGATTTCGTAAGGAAGACCAGCTTCATCTAATAAGTCTGTGACTTTAGTAGCTACACCAAATTTGATCAAGTCTTTGTCTGTAACAACTAAACCTTTCTTTAATCCACGTGCTTTAACTTCTGTAACCACTTCTTTGATGGCTCCAGCACCATGATAACTTGTTTCATTTAAAATAAAACGATTTGCCATAAGTATTATTTCCTCCTTATATACTTGTTAATTTCATTTTACGAACTAAACCGCTTACATACAAGTTACAGATTGATAATAATGTCACATATAAGTGTTTTAGTGCATATTGTCCAATATTTGTGCTAAAATTTTAAGAAAGTTTTGGAGGGATTTTTGTGGAAAATTTATTATTTAGCCTAAATGCAACGATTCCCATCTTTCTATTGATGGTTGTCGGTTATTTCTTAAATAAAATCAATGTGTTGGATGACATACTGGCATCGAAATTAAATTCATTTGTCTTTAAAGTATCATTGCCACTATTGTTGTTTGTCGATGTGTCTAAATCTAATTTTAAAGATCTTTGGGATACAAAGTTTGTCGTATTTTGTGTTGTATCTACTCTAATTAGTATTCTATTATCTATATTATTTTCATTGCGATTAAAAGATAAAGCGCTTCAAGGTGAATTTATTCAAGCTTGTTACAGAAGCAGTGCTGCCTTATTAGGACTTGCATTAACATCAAATATTTATCCAGATGTAGGTGTTGCCCCATTGATGTTGATGAGTGTTGTATTTGTTTATAACGTAGTATCTGTTGTGATTCTATCTTTCTTTAAGGCTGAACAATCGAAGGTTGATTATAAGAAAACATTCATTGGAATTTTAAAGAATCCACTAATTCTAGGTATTGTGATAGGTGTACTTGTTAGTATATTACCGTTTAAACTGCCACAAGTCATCAATAAAACAATTTCTATGATTGCAAGTACGGCAACACCACTAGGTTTAATGGCGATGGGAGCTACTTTTGATTTTGATCAGGCGAAAGGAGAATTGAAACCATCTTTATTTTGTACATTTATGAAATTAATTGGTTTTTGTACGATCTTCTTACCAATTGCAGCTTTATTAGGATTCAGAAATCAAGCCTTAGTTGCGATTTTGATTATGTGTGGTTCAAGTACAACCGTATCTGGTTTTGTGATGGCTAAAAGTATGGGACATAAAGGTGTTTTAACATCAAGTGTTGTGATGCTGACAACATTGCTTAGTGCTTTCAGTATTACATTCTGGTTAACGATATTAAAATCGTTTGGATTGATTTAGTTGACCTAAAGTTCACTTTAGGGTGTAGAATAGTATAAAGATTTTAGGGAGGGAAAGAATGGAATTGTTTTTAGAATCATTCCCAAAGATATTTATTTCGGGAATTGTAATGACATTACCTTTGGCAGTCATTTCTTTTGTTCTAGCTATGATATTGGCCATTTTTTGTGCCTTGATACAATATGCGAAAGTTCCGGTTATGAAGTATGTTGTTCAATTCTATATTTGGATATTTAGAGGAACACCTATGCTTGTACAATTATTTATTATGTATTTTGGAATGCAATCGATTGGAGTACGTATTTCAGCTATTACGGCCGCTATTATCGTATTCTCATTAAATACAGGCGCTTATTGTGCAGAAACCATTCGCGGATCGATTGAAAGTGTACCACAAGGACAAATGGAAGCCGGACTATGTGTAGGAATGAGCTATATGCAGATTATGATGCATATTATTTTACCGCAAGCTTTTCGAAGTGCATTTCCATCATTGTTTAATAACTTGATTTCACTTGTAAAAGATACGTCTTTAGCTGCGAATATTACAGTTACAGAAATGTTTATGCAGACCGAAAGGATTGCAGGAAGAACTTATCAATTTATGCAGTTATACATAGAAGTGGCTTTAGTTTATTTGATTTTCTGTACAGTTTTAACTTGGCTGCAAGCTTGGGGTGAAAAGAAGCTGAATTATTATCAGGCAGGGAGATAGAGTATGGCTTTATTAGAAATTAAAGATATTCATAAATCATTTGGGAATTTAAATGTTTTGAATGGAATAGATCTTACGGTCAATAAAGGAGATGTCATTGCGATATTAGGTCCTTCAGGATCGGGTAAGACAACTTTGCTTCGCTGCATTAATTATTTAGAGACAGCTGATGCAGGGACTATGATTTTTAATGGAAAATCTTATGATTTATCGAATACATCAAAGAAGGATGTTGCCCAGCTTAGAAAGTATACGGGATTTGTATTTCAAAATTACAATTTATTTGCGAATAAGACAGCCCTACAAAATGTAACATTAGGTCTTACTGTAGCGCGAAATGTTTCTAAAGAAGAGGCCAATGTGATTGGTATGCAGATGCTTGAAAAAGTAGGAATGAAAGATCTTGCGACTCATTATCCTTCACAATTATCGGGTGGACAACAACAGCGTGTTGCAATCGCAAGAGCTTTGGCAACAAATCCAGACATTATTTATTTTGATGAACCGACTTCAGCTCTTGATCCAGAGTTGATTCAAGAAGTTTTAAGTGTTATGAAAACACTGGCTAATGAAGGAATGACTATGGTTGTGGTCACGCATGAGATGGCTTTCGCGAAGAATGTTTCTAGTCATGTGATTTTAATGGAAAAAGGAAAAATTGTTGAAGAGGGCAGTTCAAAGAATTTCTTTGAAAATCCGAAACAAGAACGAACAAAAGATTTTTTAAGGAAAGAGGAAATGTAAGATGAAAAAATTATTAGCAGGTTTATTAAGTGCAGCTATGACATTTACTTTAGCAGGATGTGGATCTAGTAAGGATCATTTAGCTACGATTCAAGATAAAGGTGAAATCACAATTGGTTTAGAAGGCGATTGGCAGCCATTCTCTTATCATGATAAGGATGATAAATTGATGGGTGTTGATGTGGAAGTCGCTAAGAATATTGCCAAGAAATTAGGTGTAAAAGCCAATATTGTGGAAGGTAAATGGGATGGATTATTAACTGGATTATCAACGGGTACGTATGATTTAGTTATTAATGGTGTCGATATCACAAAGGAAAGAGAAAAGAAATTTGATTTTTCTACACCTTATGCGTATGATCACACAGTCTTAGTTGTTCGTAATGATAATACGACAATTACTTCGTTTGATGATTTAAAAGGAAAGACAACTGCCAATTCGATTGGATCTACTTATATGGAATTGGGTGAAGACTATGGGGCAACTGTAAAAGGTGTTGATGATTTAACGAAATGTATGGATCTTGTAAAAAGTGGTGGTGTGGATGCGACAATCAATGCGGCTACTTCAATCAATGATTATCTTCAGACGACAAAGGATAGTTCATTTAAAATTGTTGATCAATCTAAAGAATCTACCCCCTATGCCATCCCAATGGTAAAAGGGGATGATAATGCCTCTTTAAAGAAAGCTGTAAATAAGGCTTTAAAAGAACTAAAAGAAGATGGAACTTTATCTAAGATTTCTATCAAGTATTTTGGTGAGGATCTAACGAAAGAATAAGCGGCTATGCCGTTTTTCTTTTTGCTTGAAATATAAAAATAATTTATAACTAGATATAAATAAATAGAATTTGAATATAGCAATTGTTCTTTGTACAATAGACTCAACTTTTAGGAGGAACTATTTTATGTCAGAATTAAAGAATCAAATTTCTCAATTTATAGATACAAACGCAAAAGTATATCAAGATATTTCTTTGGCTATTCATGCCAAGCCAGAAGTTAGTGACTTTGAATATTTTGCTTCTCAAACCTTGAGTGAACAATTAAAAAAAGAAGGCTTTGAGATTGAATTACCAGCGGCAGGACATCGTACAGGCTTTGCGGCAACCTACAAAAGTAATAAACCAGGTCCTACGGTTGTTTTTCTAGCAGAATATGATGCTCTTGCAGGTTTAGGCCATGGATGTGGACATAATGTGTTTGGTGCTACTTCTTCTCTTGCTGGTGCTGCTTTAAAAAGTGTCGTGGATCAAATTGGTGGAGAAGTACGTGTATATGGTACGCCTGGAGAAGAGGGTGGACAAAATGGAAGTGCCAAAGGTTCTTTTGTGAAGAAGGGATATTTAAAAGATGTGGATTTTGCCTTATGCGTGCATCCAGGCTCAGGTCCAGAAGATGGATTAAGTACGCGTAATTATGCATGTGCACCTGTAGATATTGAATTTTGGGGAAAACCGGCGCATGCAGCAGGATGTCCTCAAGATGGAATCAATGCGTTGGATGCGCAGATCTTAACTTATGCAGCCATTGGTGTTTTACGACAACAACTAACAGATCGCATTCGTATTCATGGTGTGATTGTTGATGGGGGAACAGCTCCCAATGTCATTCCAGAATACACAAAGGCCAAATATTATATTCGAGCTGCCGATATTGATACGTTGCATGAGTTATATGAAAAAGTAGAGAATATTGTGAAGGGTTCCGCTTTACAGACGGGTTGTACATCGAGTATGAAGTTGTATCAAAATCTTGTAGAAAATATGGTTTTAACACCTTCTTTAGATGCAATCTATGAAAAATATATTACAGAACTTGGCAATACTGTAAAACATGTAGAAGATGTGGTCATGCCTGGAAGTAGTGATGTGGGTAACATTAGTCAGGTTGTACCTACGATTCAGCCACATATTAGTATTACAGATGTACAGATTGCAGGGCATAGTCAAGATATGGTCAATGCTTCATGTAGTCAAAAGGCAATGGATGCGATTGTCAAAGGTGCAAAAGCATTGGCTTTTACGGCACTCGAATTATTTGAAAATCCAGAAGAACTTGCGAAAGTGAAAGAGGATCATACTTGGCATGTAGAACATCAAAAAGAGAATTAATTATTTTACGCTTAAAGGGCTTTTCAAGCTCTTTTATTTTATGGAATCTTGAAAATCAACAAATATTCATTAAAATTATATAAATAAAGGAGACTGAAAATGACGCTTCAACAATTACTTTATGTATTAACGGTGTCAGATGAGAAATCTATGAATAAGGCGGCTGAAAAGCTTTTTGTGTCTCAGCCTACTTTAACGTCTGCCATTCAATCACTTGAAAAAGAACTGGATATTCAAATCTTTAATCGTACAAGTCATGGAGTCACTGTGACGCAACAAGGACAAGAGTTTTTAACATACGCAAGACAGTTGTACCAACAATATGAATTGTTAAAAAATCGCTATGAAGATGTAAGCTTACGAAGAAATAAGTTTCGTGTTTCGTGCCAGCACTATTCATTTGCGACCAAAGCATTTGTGGATACAGTGAAGAAGTATGGGACTTCCAAATATGATTTTGCGATCAGTGAAACTAAGACGATGCATGTTATTGAGGATGTAGGTAATTCTTTAAGTGAGATAGGAATCTTATATTTATCCAACTATAATCGTCGTTTTATGATGAAACAATTTGATGAGTGGAATTTAGAATTTCATAAATTAGCGGATTGCGATGCCTTTGTGTATTTGTATAAGGGGCATCCTCTTGCTAATAAAAAATCAATTACGTATGAAGAATTATTGCCATATCCAAATATGACTTTTGATCAAGGGGATAATCCTTCGATGTATACGGCAGAGGAGATATTGGTTGAAAATGAATTTCCAAGAAAGATTCAAGTGAATGATCGTGCTACGATGCTGAATTTAATGAGAGGACTGAATGGATATACTTTATGTTCTGGAATTATTAGTCGTGATTTGAATGGGGATGACTATGTAGTTGTGCCTTATGAAGCGAATGTAGAGAATCCCAATTCTATGATGGAAATTGGGTATATCACAAGGAAAAATACAGTGTTGAGTGAGATTGGTAGTACGTATATTCAAACGATGAAGGATTATTTTAGTAATAAATAAAATTTATTACTGCTTCAAAAATTTAACAATTAGACAATAGCTAAACCTTCTTGTAGAATACAAACATGCAAGGAGGAAACGAAAATGAAAACAATGATGATGTCAATGATGCAAATGTATATGTTAAAAAATGTGACCCGGTTTTCAATTCGTTTGTCGCTTATTTAAGTGTGTGATTGCCGGGGAAATACCTCGGCTTTTTTTGTTAGATTGGAGTGTTATAAATGATTAATATAGAGCATTTAGATAAAACCTATCATTTAAAGAATGCAGACGTACATGCCGTAGATGATGTTTCACTACATATTGAAAGTGGGCAAATCTATGGGGTGATTGGATATTCTGGTGCTGGTAAAAGTACTTTGGTTCGATGCTTGAACTTTTTAGAGATTCCAGATTCTGGAAGTATTGAAATTGAAGGATTTGGAAAAGTAAGTGCAAATCAAGGAAGTTTAGATATAAGTCAAAAGAAATTAAGAGAGTTAAGACGATCCATAGGAATGATCTTTCAACATTTTAACTTATTAGATCGAAGCACTGTATTTGATAATGTGGCGTACCCATTAAAATATACGGGGTTATCAAAGAAAGAAATTGAGACTCGTGTGGATGAATTATTAGATCTTGTGGATTTGGCAGATAAAAAATACGTGTATCCATCACAATTATCTGGTGGACAAAAACAGCGTGTAGCCATCGCAAGAGCCTTATCAAACAATCCTAAGGTGTTACTTTCTGATGAAGCAACTTCTGCTTTAGATCCAGATGCGACAGAATCCATTCTAAAGTTATTGAGGGATTTAAATAAAAGATTAGGAATAACAATTATCTTGATCACACATGAAATGAGTGTGATTAAATCTATCGCAAATCGTGTGGCAGTTATGGAGAATGGTAAGGTTGTTGAAGAAGGAGATGTATATGATATCTTCGCCAATCCTAAAGAAGAGATTACCAAAAAATTTATCAATTCGTCTTCTGCATTATCGAATATTACGAAGTTGATTGAGAATAAGACAATTATTCCTGCAGATAGTAAATTAGTTAAACTTACATTCACTAGAGATAGTGTTGGTAATGCAACCATTTCAAAAATATCTCGTGAATATAATGTGGATGTAAATATCATGTTGGCTAACGTGGATGTCGTTAATGCGGATGCTTTGGGTGGCATTATTGCTTCAATTGAAGGGACTAAAGAAAATGTACAGCGTGCCATAGATTTTCTACATGAATCTAATGTAAAAGTGGAGGTGATTCATCATGCCTAAATTTATAGCAGATTTTTTTCCAAACGTTACCAATTACTGGGATATATTTTTAACAGCATTGACTGCAACGTATCAAATGTTTTTCATCGCAGGCTTGATTACATTACTAATTGGAGGTGCTTTTGGAATTTCATTGATTGTAACAAAGACAGATGGTATTAAGCCAAATCGGATTATTCATTTTATTCTAGAAGTTATCACGAATGTGTTTAGAGCCGTACCATTTATCATCCTGTTGATTTTCTTGATTCCGTTAACACGAAGTATTGCGGGTACTTCGATTGGAGTCAAAGGGGCTGTTGTTCCATTAGTCTTTGGAGCGGTTCCATTCTACACAAGACAAGTCGAAACGGCATTAGCGGATGTAAATCCAGGAAAAATAGAGGCCGCTAGAAGCATGGGAAGCTCAACACTAGGAATTATCTTTCGTGTTTATCTGCATGAGGCGTTACCGGATTTGATTCGTGTAACAACCATTACGGCTATTTCATTGATTGGATTAACAACTTCTGCAGGTGCAGTTGGTGCTGGTGGAATTGGTTCGTTCGCAATTAATTATGGACAAAACTTACATTATCAAGATGTTGTGAATTTATGTGTAATCTTATTATTGATCATTGTTTCGTTGATTCAATTATTGGGAAATACATTGTCAAAAGCAACAACGAATAAAGAATTGTTTCATAAATAAAAGAGGGAGAAAAGGATTATGAAGACAAATAAATTATTTAAAACATTTTTAACAGTAGGCTTAGTAGCTACAACATTACTTACAGGATGTTCATCAAAGTCATCAAGTGAACCTGTAAAAATTGGTATTCCAAGCGATGCCACAAATGGTGGAAGAGGGTTATTGCTTCTAGAAAAAGCTGGCTTGATTGAAGTGGATGACAAGGCTGGATGGACTCCAGAATTGAAGGATGTTACGAAGTATAAATACAATATTGAAATTGTTCCTACACAAGCCAATACATTAGTTTCGACTTTGGATGATTTTGGAGCAGCCACAATCAATGGAACATATGCGGTTCCAGCTGGATTAAAACCTAAAAAGGATGGTTTAATTACGGAAGTACAAGAAGTAGGAAGTGACAATCCATTTATTAATGTGATCGTTGCACGTACGGCTGATAAAGATAATGAAGATTATCAAAAGGTAGTAAAGACATACCAAAGTCAATTGGTGGCTGAATATATTTTAGAAAAGAATAGTGGCGCTACGGTTCCTGCATTTGAATATGATGAAGATTATACAGTCGATAAAAACTTTGTGAGCGATATTGAAGGATATCAATCAAGTTCAGATGGAAAGAAAGTTATTAAGATTGGCACTTGTGGTTCTGCCGATACATTTAGAGCGGTACAAAAAGTATTAGATGATGAAAATTCTGGAATCTATTTAGATGTAGTTGTATTTGATGCATATAACTTACCAAATGAAGCTTTAAATAATGGCGAAATTGATTTGAACTCATTTCAACACAAAGCGTATTTAGAAAATGAATGTAAAGCACAAGGATATGATTTAACAGCGATTGGTGATACTAGTTCTGCTCCATTAACTTTATATTCAAAGAAAGTTGATTCTTTGAAAGCATTAAAAGAATTAGCTGGTAAAAAAGAAGACTAAATGAAAAAAGCCGATTTATTTCGGCTTTTTACTTCATATATTGTTTAATATCTTCCTTTAGCTCATCACTAAACTCATCTAGATCATCCATGGTGATTGCTTCATCGCGCAATAATCCTAACAAAATGATAAACATATTTGAACGAGAAACATCTCTTGCCAAAACACCAGGACTTTTATAATCCTCATAAATTTTCTTTCGTAGAGCCCAGTATTTATCAGAAGATAATGCATCTGAATTTAAAATGGATTTGTATTCCTCAACGAGCTTATCCATATAGGCTTCTTGCCATCTACCTAGTTTCTTTCTAAATAATTTCCAATCTTTTTCCATGTTGACCTCCCTATTGAAATAAAGTTTGAATGATTTGATCAATACTCATAGAGTGCAATTGATCTGTATCTTTTAATGTTTTTGAATTCCAGTGAAATAAAGATACATTACTTGGTTCAGTAAAACTAGAATCGACAGTGCAATTTGGATAACGACTGTACCAGTCTGGATAATACGTTTCCATGATTTTTTGTGCATATCCGACAGCTTGTGAATTTGAATTTCCATTTTGGTCATATGTACCTGAAATTTTAACACCTGGAGGACTAGAGTGAGCAATCAATAAACTGCCATCCTCACATACACAAAGTACAATATAAACATGAGCATTCGCCATAGAGACAATATCACCTGGTTTTGCGTTTTGAATTGAATCTTTGTAGCTTCCTAACTTCATGTTCGCATATGTTTTTGTCATTTCTTCAGCCTTTAATACATAGCCATTGCCATGATTGGATTTGGTTTCTAGAGTATTGTAGATAGTCCAACCGATATAGCCTGAACAATCAAGACCTTTATGGATTTCATACATATAGTTTTCATAATTATATGTACTATCTTGTGTATCATAGAAGGATTTCCATTCCTTAGATAAGCCCAAAGTTAACGCTTCAGTTCCGGAACCTGTTTGCGCTTCGTTCCAGCCTCCACCATAAATATAGAGTGTTTGACCAACGGGTTTTAACGCGTTCTTTAAAAAATCAGTTGTAGTATGAATGGGTTTTGATTGAACTTTTGTTTCTTCTGTTTTATGACATGAAGATATCCCAAAGATGATTACACACAGTATTAAGATAGGCAATAAAATACGGTCATAGCGAATTTTTCTTTTTTTCATTATTTCTTGACCTCTTCTATCAATTCATCAATATAAGAATCATCAATGTCAAAGCCTAAATAACATAGACCGCGATAGATGAAGTTCATATCATTTAAATGAAGGATTTGATTCATCAATTCCTTTTTCTTGTCATCAATCAAAGACATGTCATAATCACTTGTATTGCCACAAGGATGCGTACACGTTTTACATCCTGGTGATATCTTGTCTTTTTCTTTGTGTACTAAATCAATTAGATCTTGTGTTACCGTATGATTTTTTAAATGTTGAAGACAATCTAAAATAATTGTGTCTGTGTTTTCTGTTTTTGGATTTGAATCCACGGTTTTAGAAAGACCAATTAAAGCAGACCATAATTTAGTTTCCATCAGATTTTACCTCCACATTAAAATAAGTATCTGGATAGGGTTCATCCTTTAAAGTATAGTGCCACCACTCGGATTCTAAAGGGATAAATCCATTGTCTAACATTAAATTTCTAAGTGTCTTGCGATTGTTTATTTGATGATTCGTTAATCCTTTTGTGTATAATGGACTAGAAATATCGACAAAGTAATCAAAGTAAGATCCCATATCTAATTCTTTTCCTGTTTTTTCATCAACTAAAGTTAAATCGACAGTGCTACCTCTGGTGTGCGCTGATTTTTCAATAATAAAGTCATTCTCAAAAAGATAGCTTTTGGAATATTTTGGATAGAAAATGGATTTCATTTTATCATCCTCTGTATCTTTCCAAGTCATGAAATGATCAAGGGCACTTTGCGGTCGATAGGCATCCCATATCTTTAATCGATATCCCATTTGTCTTGCCTTTGAATTGATTACTTTTAATTGCTTCACCAATTCTTTTGTTCCTAACGCTACCGGATCTATATAGCCATCAATGATTTCACCAATGAAATTGTAAGTTGTGCAATAGCGAATATCTAAAAGAATATCGGGTATTTCTTTTTGTATATTTAATAATTTCATGTATATATTCTAATATATTTGTTTATGTTAATCCACTTATGTTTTGTGTATAATACATGTTAGAAATGAGGTAATAAACATGAAATTTAGTGATATTGATTTTTCTGCCATTTCAAGAATGATGGACAATATGAGCGATGAAGAAAAGAATAAGTTAAATGACATGGCTCAAAATATGATGAATAATATGAAACAAAACGAAGAGCCTGAAGAAGAAACTGACTTTTATGAAGCTTTAAATATAAATGAAGAAGATTATGCAGATTTTCCGGGAAGTGTCTTAGATCAAATCGAAGCAGGAAGTGATTTGGAAGTCTATTATGAAGATGTAAAGGATGCAGATTTTAGTGCGAGTGCCTTATTTTATGCGAAAGCTACTTTGAACATGTTACGAAAATATATCTATCCTATCTTTAAGAATTTCTTTGATGGATTTAATAATCCTTCAACGACAACCATCTATTCTTATTTATATCCTTTAATGAACCAGGATAACATTCATAAGTTGTTTGATGAAGAGTTTGGTACGCCAGAAGGATGGATGGAACTTAAAAATGCTCTTCAACAAATCTATATTATTTTAAATCGTGCAGAGTATGATTTTGTGAGCCATGAAGATTTACAATTATTAAAAGATATCTTGTTTAATCAAGAAGTATTATTGAAAATTAAGAATCTATGAAAAAGCTAAAAATCAATACGAGTCTTGAACAAATGGATGAATGGACATATGAATCGTATGTGAGTGATTATATATTTGAGAATGTTTGTATTGAAGAAAACTTAGATAATATCACGATGGATGGGTGTAAATTTAGCAAGTGTCAATTTAAAGATTGTAGCTTTAGCTTTATTGAATATATGGATATTATTTTTGATCATTGTGAATTTGAAAATGTACACTTGAATCAATGTAGTTTAAGTCGTGTTCATTTCATTTCTTGTCGAATCAGTGGAATGGAACTTTCACAAAGCTTAGTGCAAGATACATTATTTCAATTATGCAAAGGACATTATTGTGACTTTGGTGGCAGTACATTTAAAGATTGTATGTTTGACATCAATGATTTAATGGGTTCTGGATTTGTTCAATGTGATTTTAAAAAGACTTCATTTGATAAATGTATATTAAATTCAACGGAATGGTTTAATACAAAATTAAAAGAGCTTGATTTCTCAAGCTGTGAAATTGAAAATATTGCGTTGTCGAGTGATAAATTAACAGGTGTTGTCGTGAATTCATCCCAGGCACTTGAATTTATGAGACTTTTAGGTATTGTAGTTAAAGATTGACATATTGTTTCAATCTTTCGGGCATGGATTCAATCAACATATTGACTAGCGTTTCTATATCTAGATACATATTTTTTTCGACCCAGGACTTAGTCATTTCAATAGATCCATGACAATACATTTGAAGTAGAAAGTCTAGTTGTGGATCAATTGTTGTTTTTGTTTCGATTTTCTTTTTGTAGAAATCATAGATACAGCGATAATCATAGTTTGTCAAAGAATTGTAGTCATCTTCTTTAAAGGCTTCTTTGAAGAATGTGTTTTGGCTTTGAATAAAAGTGAATTTCTTAATTAAAGCTTCTTTTAAAGTGGTTTGATCAGCCATTTCTTTAAAAGAGTCTAGGCATAGCTTTTCAAAATACCAGTTTACTAGATCTTCTTTATCTTCAAAATTACGATAAAAAGTCTGTCGTGTTAAATTGGATTCCTTTGTGATTTGAGTGACTGTAATCTTGTTTAAGGGTTGTGTTTTTAATAAGTTTAATAGCGCATTTGCGATTGTTAGTTTTGTATCGTTCATATAACTATTATATGTCATGACAATTGACTTTAAAAGAGGACTAGCTTAAAATTAAATAAAAGAATTAGAGGAGTAAAGAATATGCAGTTAGGCGAATCGATGGAAGATTATTTAGAAGCCATATTAGTTTTATCAAAATGTTTAGATCATGTTCGTAGTGTTGATGTCGCAAGTTATTTGGGTTTTTCTAAGCCTAGCGTCTCACATGCCGTAAAATTATTGTCTGAGCAAGGATTAATTGTTTTAGATGTTAGTAAATTTTTAACTTTAAGTGAAGAAGGAAAGAAAATCGCAGAAGAAACATATGCGCGTCATACTTTCTTTTCAGATATGCTACAAAATATAGGTGTACCTAAAAATATTGCGATAGAAGATGCTTGTCGTATTGAACATGTGATTTCGCAAGAAACTTTTGAGGCAATTAAAAAGTATTATCAAAATAATAAAAACTAGCTATAGATTGTATCTGTAGCTTTTATTTTGAAAGGAGTAAGGAAAATGAGACCAGAAATATTAGCACCCGTAGGAAGTGTGGAAGCATTAAATGCAGCATTAGCAGCAGGATGTGATGCTGTTTATTTTGGCTTGCCTAGTTTTGGGGCCAGGGCATTCGCAAATAATTTTGACTTAGAAACTACAAAAGAAGTTATTGAAAGATGTCATTTGTGTGGTGTAAAAGTATATATTACGATGAATACAATATTATATGAGGATGAAATAGAGGATGCCTACAATATGGCAAAGATGGTTCATTCTTTTGGTGTAGATGCTTTGATCATTCAAGATTTAGGTTTTATTCATCTTTTGCATCATAGACTACCCAATTTGGTGCTACATGCTTCTACACAGCTTTCAGTTTCTAATCCTTATCAAATTGAACAACTAAAAAAATTAGGTGTTCAACGTGTTGTTTTAGCTAGAGAATGTACAAAAGAAGAAATTCAAGCATGTGTAGATACAGGTATTGAAGTGGAGGTTTTTGTGCATGGAGCTTTATGCATTTGTTATTCGGGACAATGTTATTTTTCAAGTATACATTATGGACGAAGTGGAAATCGTGGAATGTGTGCACAGCCATGTCGAATGAAATACACCCTTTATGAAGATGGAAATAAAGTGGATACGCATGGAGAATATGTATTAAGTCCAAAAGATCTATCTTTGATTGATGAAGTGAATACATTAGCGGATATGGGGGTTTGTTCATTAAAAATTGAAGGACGAATGAAGAGTGCTCCATATGTTTATGAGAGTGTTTTACAAGTCAAAAAGGTATTAGAGAATATGGAACGAAATGTTGAGGACAAACAAAACTTACGTGTTACATTCAATCGAAAATATACTGTAGGGCATATGTATAGGGCCAGTGGCAAAGAATTAATGAATAGTAAAACTTGTAATCATCAGGGAATTGAAATTGGCAAGGTTGTAAAGGTAAATAAAAATAAGATTTGTATTCAATTAAGTCAAGATCTGCATCAAAATGATGGAATTCGTTTTGAAAGAGAGAACTTGGGTTGTCATGTGAATTTTATGTATGATAAGAAACAAAAGTTGATTTCTTTCATGCCTAAAAATAATACAGTTCTAATCGAAGGACCGTCAGGTCTGCATGTAGGTAGTATTGTTTGTAAAACAATGGATTCTGAATTGAATAAAACAATTGCTGAAGAAATTCGTACATCCAATCGTCAAAGCAAGGTTAATGCGATAGTGACTTGTGGTGCAGTTGGAAAGCCAATGGTGATGGAAGTATACAATGATTCGACAAAAATTAGTGTTTCTACTGAAATTGATAGTGTACAAGCTTTAAAGCGTGCAACGGATGAAGAAACGTTAAACAAACAGTTTTCTAAGACAAAAGATAGTTGGGCACGTTTTGATCATATTGAATATCATTTGGGTAAAGATATTTATTTTCCAATTTCTGTCATGAACCAACTTCGTAGGGATGCTCTTGAGAAAATGAAAGAGGCTTGTTTAAAACAGGAGGCACTTGTTGAAAAAGAATATAGTTATATTCCGCAAGAGAGTAAAACCTCATTTGATTTGTTTGAAATTAATTCAATGAATCAAAAGGTTGATGATTCTTCTTGTTATGTGAGTGAAATGTTTAACAGTGATCAAGTCTTAGAAAAATCAAATATAACGAGAGTTGATGGATTTGTGAATGCGCATTTAGGTAAAGGAAAAATTGTAGATTCATTAAATGTTTCTAATTCGTATAGTGTGGCTGCTATCTTAGAAATGGGATATGAAAGTTGTGTAATCAGTGATGAGTGTGACAAGTATCAGGTTGAGGAAATAATGAAGGCTTTTTCAAGTCGTTATCATTTTGATGCTCCAGTCTATAAGACTTTATATCAAAAACAACGCTTGATGACGATGAAACATTGTCCTGTAAATACGACTTTAAAAGATGGTAAGCGAATGAATTGCAGTTTGTGTCATCATCATCGTTATGAGCTTGAAGGCTTAGATGGAAAGCGTGTCTTTTTACTTGGAGATAAAGATTGTCACATGCGATTGTATGATGTGAATATTATGGCTGAAATTGAAAATCGAAAAGATTATGAATCGTATGGTATAAAACATTTTAGATTTGTGTTTACTGATGAAAGTCAAGAGGAAGTTAAAAGCGCTTTCAGAGCCTATAATCGTTGATTTTAGATGGCTTGCGTGCTATTATTTTATTAGCTTAAGGCTTAGAGGAGGATATTTTAATTATGCCTATTATTGTTGATGTATATGCTCGTGAAGTTCTAGATTCACGTGGAAATCCAACTGTTGAAGTTGAAGTAACTACAGAATCTGGTGCTTACGGACGTGCTATGGTACCAAGTGGTGCAAGTACTGGTGTTCGTGAAGCTTTAGAATTACGTGATGGAGACAAAGCTCGTTACTTAGGAAAAGGAACAACTCAAGCTGTTGAAAACGTAAACACTAAAATTGCTCCAAAAGTTATCGGTATGGATTGCCGTGACCAGGTATTAATTGACAAAACAATGTTAGAATTGGATGGAGACCCATTCAAGAAAAATTTAGGTGCTAACGCTACTTTAGGTGTTTCTATGGCTTGTGCTTTAGCAGCTGCTGATTTCTACGGAGAACCTTTATACAAATACTTCGGTGGATTCAACGGAAAAACATTGCCAGTTCCTATGTGCAACGTTATCAACGGTGGATCACACGCTGACTCTACAGTAGATTTTCAAGAATTCATGATTATGCCAGTTGGTGCTAAGAGTGAAAAAGAAGCTGTTCGTATGGCTGCTGAAACTTTCCACGCTTTAAAATCTGTATTAAAGAAAAAAGGATACAACACTAACGTTGGTGATGAAGGTGGATTCGCTCCAAGCTGTAAAGATGGAAACGAAGAACCTCTTGAATTATTAGTTGAAGCTATGAAAGCTGCTGGATATGTTCCAGGAAAAGATATGAAGATCGCAATGGACGTTGCTGCTTCTGAATTCCACAACACTGAAACTGGATTATATGAATTGAAAAAATCTGGTCAAGGTACTAAGACTAGCGATGAAATGATCGACATGTACGAAGAATGGATTGCTAAATACCCAATCGTATCTATCGAAGATGGATTAGGAGAAAGCGACTGGGACGGATGGAAAAAATTAACTGACCGTCTAGGAGATAAAGTACAATTAGTTGGTGACGACTTATTCGTAACTAACCCTTCAATTCTTTACGAAGGAATCGAAAAAGGAATCGCTAATGCAATCTTAATCAAAGTTAACCAAATCGGTACTTTAACTGAAACATTTGACGCTATCGAAATGGCTAAGAAACACGGATACACTTGCATCGTATCTCACCGTTCAGGAGAAACTGAAGACACTACAATCGCTGATATCGCTGTTGGATTGAACGCAGGACAAATCAAGACTGGTTCATTAAGCCGTACAGACCGTATTGCTAAATACAACCGTTTAATGCGTATTGAAGACGAATTGAACCAACGTGGAACTGTTAACGTTGCTGAATACCTTGGAGACAAGACTTTCTACAACTTACCAGCTGTTGAATTCAAAAAGTAGTATTTCACTAAGAACTTTAGCTAATTAAGACGGCGCTCTAAAATAGTGTAGGGTTATGTGAAAATACCGGCTTTAAATTATTGTAGGGTTTCCGTATTAGGTTAAGAAAACTTAAATTTATGAATTTACTAAAAATGGGTCATATTCACC